>DATKMJ010000028.1 GCA_035541935.1 Candidatus Binatia bacterium
CGCTCTTCGCCTTCGCCGTCCATCATGAAGTTGACGTATGCTCCGCCGGCGCCGAATGGGTGCAGCGCGTCGAAATACGCCCGCGTCCAGTCGGTGATCGCGCTCCTGTTTGCGGGATCCGGGTCTACGCCGACGATCACCTCGGCGAAAGCCGCATCGCGGTAGCTCCACGGCGTATCGCCATTCTTGGGCTTCTGCGCGGCTCCGCCGATCGGATAGAGGTGCATCGTCGAATGCATCGTCGGAAGCAGCGCGCCGTGCTTGGCGTGCAGCGCGATCGCCTCGTCGGGGAGCGCG
Source organism: Candidatus Binatia bacterium (assembly GCA_035541935.1). Classification (GTDB taxonomy): domain Bacteria; phylum Vulcanimicrobiota; class Vulcanimicrobiia; order Vulcanimicrobiales; family Vulcanimicrobiaceae; genus Cybelea. Next base: position 298 of record DATKMJ010000028.1, read on the forward strand.
TTGACGAAATCGGCCTTCCAGTACCACTGTAGACCGCTGGGGTAGAGCGGGTCGAACATGCTCTGCAGCACCGGGAACGGCATCGGACCGACGAACTCGAACGCGGGCTTGCGGAACGCACGCAACGGAGCAAGGAGCTCGTCCATCTCCTCGAGATCGCCGTTGTAGCACCAGACGATGCCGCACATCTTCTTCAGCTGGAGGTTCTCGGGAAACGGCGGGGCCGGCGGCACGACTAGGAACGCGAAGAATCCGTTGAGGTTCTGCGGCGCGTTCACGATGAAGTCGCTCCACCATTTCATGACCGCCGGCGCGTCGTCGAGCTCCCAGAGCATCGGACCGGCGCAGACGACCGAGACCGGATGTCCTTGAAACAGGAACGAGGTCACCACGCCGAAGTTCCCGCCGCCGCCGCGGATCGCCCAAAAGAGATCCGCGTGCTCGTCGGGACTCGCAACGACGAACGAACCGTCCGCGAGCACGACGTCGGCCGCCAAGAGGCTATCGATCGTCAAACCGTATTGGCGCGTTAGATACCCGATGCCGCCCCCGAGCGTGAGCCCCGATACGCCCGTACTCGAAATAAAGCCGCACGGCACGGCCAAACCGAATGGATGCGTCGCGTGATCCACGTCGCCCCACGTACAGCCGGCGGCGACGCGAACCGTCTTGTCCGCCGGATCCACCCGGACGAATTTCATCGGTGAAAGGTCGAGCACGAGACCATCGTCGCAGATGCCGAGGCCACCGGCGTTGTGGCCACCGCCGCGAATCGCTACGGCAAGCCCTTGCGCACGCCCAAAGCGCAGACCGGCAATGACGTCGGCGACATCGGCGCATCGCGCGATCAGCCGGGGCTTGCGGTCGATCATCCCGTTGTAGACCTTGCGGGCCTCTTCATATCCGGCGTCCGAGGGCTCGATGAGCTCGCCTCGTAGTTGAGCCTTGAGGGAAACTACGTCTTCGCCGGTCATGGTCGCCTCCGATGCGCGGAGATCCCCGCGGGACCAGAGGAGTTCAAGCAGGATTAATGTCGGCCCTGGAAGTGCCCACCTGCCTGCCGGAGACAGAGAGAGAGGGAGCCTGGTCGTCGGGCCTATTTCTGCACGGAGACTGCCGCGATTCCGAGATATTCTTCACGCGCCTGAGGGCTCGGCGACGGGCGGTGACGACGTTCCATGGGTCCAGATTGGCATTGGTGCGATCGTGCTGATTGTCGTAATTTTCTGGTTCATCAGAATGCAAGTGGGCCCGTGATACGTAGCGCCGCCGGTCACGACGTCTGCTGCCGATAGTCAACCGCCCGTAACGGGCCGCCCTTTGTTTCGAAAGAAGGTTCGCAAATCTCGCGAACGTTGCGGGTTGCCCTCCCGCCCTCCGCAGTAAAAAAGGCCGCGCTGCTCGGAAACACGAACGGCCTTCCATCGCCGACGGGTGCGGTTCAAGGAGCGTATCGCATGAGAACCTACGTCGCATCGCTCGCGTTCGTCGCTCTACTCGCTGCCTGCGCAGGGTCGCGCCCTTTTGCCGTAACTCCTCCCGGCTCGAGCGTGGATGCGAGCGCGTCGAGACCCCAAACAATTAGCACGAAAGATCTCTTCGTCGTCTTCCAATACGGCAGCACCGGCTTTGCCTTAATCCTCCAAAATGGAACGTTCAAATATGTCGGCGAAATAAACGGCCTCGGGTTGCCGTACGGGAGTTGGGTCGACTCGCACGGTCTCTATATTGCAAGTTATTCTCGCTACCCTGACATCGTCGAGTTTAGTTCTCCAAGTAAGGCGCCGTTCAGTTACACGGCGCACGTTTCATATCCACTCGCCGTTACGACCGATTCTTCCGGCAACGTTTACGAAACCGATAACTCAGGCTGGATAAACGAGTACGCACAGAGGAAAGACGCGACGAAGAAGCGCTGCGCCGTAACCTACCCCGTCGGCGTTGCCGTGGACGGCGCGGGACACGTGTTCGTGACCTTGGACTCTACCGGCGCGAGCCAGATCGTAGAGTTTACGGACTTCAGCACGTGTTCTAGCCAAACCCTCGGCGTCAAGTTGCGGCGGGGCGAGGAAATGGCTCTCGACAAGAGCGATAACATCATCGTCTGCGACGCGGACGCCAGGACGGTCGATATCATCAAGCCGCCGTACAAGTCGGTGTCGGGCCATCTCGGCTCGGGCTTTAAGGGCCCCGTCGACGTGACGATCAATAGCGCAAATAACCGTGTATGGATCGTCGACGCAACGGCGAAGATCGTCTACGATCTCTACTACCCCAGCGGCAAACTAGTAGCGAAGCTCGCTTTTACCGCCGGCACGCCCATCAGTGCCGTGGATGGAAGCAACTACGTCCCGTAATGAACGGGGCGGGAACCGTTCAGGCATTTGCCGTGGCGCTCGATGCGGAGGACTACGAGACCGCGCTAGCCCTGCTGGAGCCCGCGGCCGCGTACCATCGCGACGGGCAGTTGATTAGCGGCGCCCCCGCGATCGTCGAGAGCTTTCGTAAGTCGGCCGAATGGGGGCGCAGCAAGGTGGACGCGCTGGAGTTCAGCCACGAGATCGACGAGGCGTTGCCCTCAGAGATCGTGTTCATAGACATTTTCCGTTGCGAAAACGATGCGCTCGAGATTCGACATGCCATGGAACTAACGATCTCGCAACGAGGCCTCATTTCAGAACTGCGATTCGTCTCGACGCCGGGCGAGCGTGAGATGCTTAACGAGTTTCTCCGGCGCCACGGGGTACGATAGGAAACGGCGCGGCCGCCGTCAGACTCTGTCCGTTTCCTCGGCGCTGAGATGCGATTTATTTCCTCGCCGCCGTCACGCCGAGCGGCAGGACGAAATCGCCGGTAAAGACGGCAACCGGCGATCCGCCGTCCGGATACTTGAAGAGTTCGCCGCCGTTGTTGCCGGCATCCGCGCAATAGACGAAGCCCTTAACGATCCATGTCTGCGAGCAGTCGCCCGCGCCGGCCAATTGCACCGAGCTCTGCAGCGTCGCCGTCGTTCCGTTGATCGTGTACCGATAAAACTCGCTCGTATCCTGATCGAAGACGGTGAAATACTTTCCGTCCCATTGGAGGGAGCCGGGAAACTTCACGGTGTTGCTGATCGTGACCGTCTTAAACTTACTGCCGCCCTTCGGCAGCTCGACGAGCTGGAAGTTCGCCCTGCTGTCCCAGCCGTCTGCGAAGAGATCTCCTCGGTCGTCATATCCGTCGAAGTACTCGGCGGTCAACTGTGTGGTGTAGACTTTGCCCGAGCCGGTCGCGCCCTTATAGACGACGACGTCGCCCCTGCCGGTGCCGCCGAATATGCCGACCGCAAGATCGCCGTCGGTATTCATCGCACAGCTGGACGGCATGCCCACGGCGTCGCCCAGCTTCCGGACGAATTTATTCGGAACCCGGTACTCGATGATGCGGCCGTGCGCTTGGACGATCCAGAATACGCGCTTTCCATAGCCGTACAGGACGTTCGTGCACGCCTGTCCGCCGACGTGGTCGATCGTGCCGACCGCCTCATCGCTCTGAGGATAGTCGAAGATGTCGGCGTACGTGCTGTAGTTATTGCTGATGTACTCGTAGTGATTCGATTTTGGAATTTGATCGGGAACGATCGTTGCATACCGCGGCATCGGATTCAGCCGAGCCGCGGTGACGGGCCTTCCGGCTATCCAGAGGATCTTGCCGTGGTACTCTCCGCCGTCAAACGTGGCGGTCGACGGCGCTCCGACGGAGGCGCCGCTGCACGCCGAGCAGAGCGCAAACGCAGCGATGATGAGGGCGCGTTTCACCAGGAGATCAAAACGCGGCCGTCTCCAGTCCGCGCTCCTCCTCGGACGTTTTTGATGATCTTCGCGGACTTTTCGATGAACGAAGATCCGCCGCCGCCACCACCGCCGCCACCCCAGGCGCAGTAGCCAAATTCACCATAGTAGGTGCCGCCGCAGTTCATGGCGGCTCCGCCGCCGCCACCGCCGCCGTAGCGCCCGCCGCCGCCACCGCCGCCGCCGGCGTAGCAACCCCCGCCACCGGCGTTACCGCCGCGTCCGCCGTGGTGCCGCGCGCCCGTGCCGCCGGTTCCGCCCGAACAACTGTCGCCACTGGCGCCCCGGCCGCCGCCGCCGCCCGCGCTCTGACTGCCGCCTCGGCCGCCACTACCGCCGCGGGCTTCATAATCTCCAACCGCGCCGGCGGTACCGTCGCCCGCAGTCGTTCCGCCTCCGTCGCCGCCCTGGCCGTAGCCGCTGGCCCCACCGCGAACGCGGGCGTCTCGGTGATAGTGCTCTCCGGCGAGGGAACCCGCTCCGCCGCCGCCGCCGGCGACGATGATGCGAACACCGGTAGCGAGCCGCACGTCGGATGCGCCGCCGCCGCCGGCGCTGTGGTGATGCCGGCTTCCCGAGCCGGCGCCGCCGCCGTTGAATGCCGTGTGAACGCTTCTGCGGCCGATTCCCCCGACGAAAATCGAGAGCGACTCGCCGGGCTCGACGGAGATCGCCGCTTTCACGAGCCCGCCGTGTCCGCCCGGATAGGAGCCAATGGCGCCGCCGCTCGCGCCGTAAGCCGTGATCGTCAGCAGCGTTACGCCGCTCGGCACGACGAACGTCTGCTTCTTCCCCGTGTAGGTGAACGTTTGGCTGCCGGCCGGCGCGTTTGCGGCGATAACCGAGCTCGGCAGCACACGCGTGTTCGAGCGCATCGCACAGTCCGCGAGACCCAGCGCCAAGATTCCACCTAGCGTGGCGGAGAGAATACGGCGGCCGGCATCGCAGACGTTCATCGACTTAGTGCAGCTGCTGGAGCAGCGTTCCGCCATCCTTGAGGGAGTTCGTCGTCGCGTCGCCGGCTTTCTTTCCCAGGTGATAGGTTAGATCGCTCCCGCCGGTGACAGGGCCGAACTTCTTGCACGTCGAGATGTTCCCGGTGCCGCTGCCCGTCACGCCGCCGTCCTTCGGATGCTTGCCTTTGATCTCGAAGCTCTCCGAGAAGTTCCAGACCGTCTGACTGCCGACGATCGCAAAGTTCCAGCCTCCGACCATCGTGAACTTTCCCTTCACTCGGCCCTTCGCCGTGCCGCTTGCGCTGAATTCGGCGACTCCGGCAAGGCCCGACGGATTGCACTCGACCGTCTCGACGCTGATGTGCGTCGCCTTGAGGATTTCGTACGGCTTCTTCTTCTTGTCGATGCGATCGCCGGTTTGCACCCGGGCCGGGGAGAGAGCCGGTGCCGCCGGCGTTACGGTCGAGCAACCCGCCGAGGCGGCGATCGTTGCGGCGAGCGACAGCAAAGGAATTATGGACTTCATGCGACCTCCTTCTTGCTTGCCCACGCGGGGTTCAAGCAAGGGGAAGCCCGGGCCTGGGAGCGCCGCCCTGCTTCCCCCCGGGGAAAGCCGGCCAAGCTGGAGAAGCGGCCCGCTCGATGTTCGCTCTCCAACGCAACCGTCCGATGCTTCGCGCGATTCCGATCGCAATCTCGATCTGTCTCGTCGCAAGCACCCGTTCTTTTGCCGACGACGCGGCGACGCTCGAATCGTGGCAGAGCTCGTTCCACGACGTATGGCAGTCGGATCAATGCGCCACCGAATTCGAGAGCTGGAACAAGTACTGGGGCGCAGTGCACGCCTTTTATTTCGGCGGGAGCGGTTACGCGGGTTGGTTCCCGGATAGCCAAAAGATCCTCGCGCACGTCACCGACGCTGCCGCCAACGCGACGATCGCGGCGCAACTCGCCGCACTCGGCCGGCGAGTCGGCGGAGAGTGGGCGAAGGGCGACGGCTGCCGTTCGGTTCGCACGCGCACGAGCTGGATGGAGAAGGTCGCAGAGCCGGGGAAGCCGGCGCTTCTCGATTGGGAGACGCAACTCAACAAAGCCGCGGCTGCCGACACCGGCAACGGCGCTTCGATCGAGGCCGCAATCGCGTCGATCAACAAGCAACTCGACGCACTCGGAGTCGCGGCCGTTCCCGCGTAGGCCGATGCCCAGCCTCGCCATCTCGCGAGATCGCATCTATCTCTACGGCGCGGCGCTGGTCGCAGTGGGCCTGTGCGCGTTGCTGATCGCCGCTCGGTGGCAGACCGATTGGATCGCGTTTCGGACCGGCGGAACGCTCGCCGGACATCCCGACTTACTCGACCCTCGGCGCTATCCGGTCGTCTCGTTTGTCTATCCGCCCGGCGTCGCCTGGCTCTTCGTGCCGGCAGCGATGCTGCCGACAACGGCCGGATTCTATATGAACGCCGTCTTTATGCTCGGCGTCTGCGCGATCGCGGGAACGATTGCGGCGCGGGTCTACAATCTCTCGATTCCGTTCGCCGCGCTCGCCGTCTTCGCGTGGGTGCCGGCCACCCAGGCGGGATTCCTCGGCCAGTTCACCCCGGTCGCACTCGCGCTGACGCTGCTCGCCATTCTCGGCCTCGTGCGTCGCAACGATTTCCTTGCGGGCGTCGCGATCGGCCTTCTTCTCTACAAGCCGACCGATGCGGTTCCGTTCGTGCTGCTCGTGCTCGTGCGCCGGGAGTGGCGGGTCCTCGCGATCGTCGGCGGGATCTCGCTCGCGTGGTACGTCGCGGGGGTCGCCGCTACGGCGTTCGATTGGAACTGGCCGGCTCATTATCTGGCAATGCTGCGCGGCTACTATGCCGCTGAATTTGCCCGCACCGCGCTCAAGACCGTTAGCCTTCCGGGGTTGCTCGTCTATGCCGGCGCGTCGCCTGCGACCGCGACGCTCGCATCGCTGCTCCTTCTGCTCTGCGCCATTCCGCGCTTCGCTCGCTCTTCGATGCTCGCGGCCGCCAGCATGGCGCCGCTGGTCGGGCTCGCTTCGAGCGTCCACGCGTATATGTACGAAGCGGTGCTCGTCCTGCCGGCGCTCTTCTACGCCATGACGCAGACGCCCGAACCGTGGCGGACGCGATTCGTCGTCGCGGCGTACGTCATCGCGCCGATGTGGGTCTTCGGGCCATGGATTCGTTTCGATCCTCTCGCGATCGTCGTTCTCGCCGGCGCGGGGCTATGGATCGCGGGCGCGTTCCCCGCCGCAGATCCGATACGCCGGCCAACGCTAAAAGGGAGTGCGACATGAACGACGATCGCGTCGACCGCGTAGCGAGCCTTCTGCACCAAGCCGGCGAGGTGCACCATACGGTCTTTGCCGACACCGACGGGAGCGACGACGACTGGGCGACGTTCTACTCCGACTGGCTCCTGAGGCACTCGGATCTCTCTCAGCTGCTCGGGAAGGCCCCGGTTCGCAGCCATCTCACGCGATCGCTGGTCGACCTCGACGAAGAATTCGCCAAGCAACGTCCGCCCGAGCGGTGGGAGACGTGGTACGCACAACGCTTAATCGCGCGTTATGGCTAGCCGAACCAACCCCTAGACGCGAGCGGTGAGGCGAGGAGAGGACTCCCCGCCTCATCGATGCGTCTTTACTGGATCGTGACGTTCACCGGCTGCGAGGCGATGCCGTTCGCTATCACTTCCAGCGTGCTCGCACCGGTATCGATCGTCGACGGGACGTCGAACATCGTCGAGACCTTTTCCTTCGACGCGACGCCCATGAACGTCGTGCCGTGGGTTCTCGCGTAGAACACGTGTCCGGTCGAGTTGTTCGTGATTCTCACGAGCGGGTAGTTCGTCGCCGACTGCGCGTCGTCGCCGTACATGTTCGTCTGCGAGACGCCGTTGAATCCTTTTCCACTGATCTGATACGTGTTGCCGTGGGTGAGGGTCGTCGGCACCTTCGAGATGTGCGGCGCGTACTTGTGACCGCCTTTGCGGCTTGACGTATAGACCTCGATATCCGTCGAGCCGTCGATCTCGAGAACTTGGCCCGTCGGGAGCACCATGAGGCGAATGTTATACGTCGAGTCGTTCGGCGCGTCGGGCGGCGCGGTGATCTGCTTGAGCTTCTTGCCGTTGAACAGGTAGAACAGCGCCGGCGCTTGATAGAGGCCGGGACTCGCCGGAATCATCACTTGGCCGTCCGTCAGAAGCGCCGAGGGGCCGTCTGCAACGTCGAGCTGCTGTCCGCTGACGACCGGGAAGGTTGGACCCTGGACGAACGTCGCGCTTTTCGAGTTATAGATCGCGGTATAGCCGCTCGCGCCGGCGACGAAAACCGTGCCGTCGGGACGCAGCGTGGACGGCCCGATCTCTTCTCCGGAAGTCAGGTTCACGGGCGCCGCAGTCGTCGAGGTCCACGTATTCGACTTCTCGCTGTACAGCTGCGCGCCGGGCTCGGAGATAACGTTCACGACGAACACGTCGCTGTTAGGAAGCAGCGCCCAGCCTTCTTCGCTGTTCGCATCGGTCTTGCCGTTGCCGGGCCCGGTCTGCGTCCACGAGAGCGACGTCTCGTTGAGGAGCGCCTGATACGTGTAGCAGCAGTTGCCGATCATATACGTGCCGTCGTCGAGAACGACGCTCTGACCGTCGCCGATCGATCCCCAGCCGCTCGGCGCCGCGACGGCGGTCCAGCTGTTGGCGACCGGATCGTAGATCGCGCCCAGCGGCGTCTCGACGGGGCTGCACGAACCGCCGTTATACTCGCCGCCGTTGACCATGACTTTTCCGTCTGCGAGTACCGCTGAGGCAAAGTAGAGCGGTCCGTAGTTCGACGGCATCGACGCCATCTTCGTCCACGTGCCGTTGACGTAGTTGCCGGTCTGATCCGGCTTGAGGCTATACCAGTTCGGCGTGCAGTAGTCGTGAACGAGGATCGTGCCGTCGGTCATCTGCAGCGGCGTATCCGGACCGTTCGTCCACGAGGGAGCCGACGCGATCTCTTGCCAGCCGGCCGCGCGCGCGCGTTCGCGCTCGGCCGCGGTGATGCGGTGCCGGTGCGCCGGCGGGCGCGGCGGCGTATGCGCGAGCCGCAGGAAACGCGGCTTGCCGGGCTCCGGCGCCGGCAGATGCGCGGCATACGGCGGGGCCGCTACGTTCGAAGTCGTCGCCGGCGTCGTGGCGCTCCCGCCGCTGCACGCCGTGAAGAGCAGCGCCGCGGCGGCGCCTGAAAGAAAAACCTGGGTGCGTTGCATGATACCTCCGAGTGCGTGGGTCACGAGCGCCGCGTGACGCGGTGCAAGGTCCGCGCCTTCGGGGGAGAACGGAGCTCGGTCGTGATTAGCGCTTTCTGCGTCCGCTCGCTTTGCGGGCTACGGCCTTGCGCACCGCCGTCTTCTTTGCTGCCTTCTTGCGGGCGCCGCCGCCGCGAGTGCCGCGCTTTGCCATGACGGCGTCGCGCAGCGCCTTTGCGGCCAAAAACTTGAAGACGCGCTTCGCCGGGACTTTCACTTGCTCGCCGGTTGCGGGGTTGCGGGCCATGCGGGCCGCGCGATCGCGCACTTTGAATTGACCGAAGCCCGGGATCTTGACGGGCTCGCCGGCGATTACCGAAGCTTCGATGTCTTCGAACACGCCGTCAATGAGTGCGACCGCGTCCTTGCGCGAAATCTCGAGGCGATCGAGCGCCGAGCGCACCAAATCTACTTTGTTCATCTGGTCCTTTCGTGTGAAAAAAGCAGCCGTTTTCTACGAAATGCTTCGCGCTGCTTGCTACGAGATGATGATGGACTCCTTGTTTGAAATCCGGCTCCAATGGCCGCCAAGGTCGTGATTTTTCAGCCCGGGCCGCTGCGCGGCGAGGTCGGCGTTCCCGGGGATAAGTCGATCTCCCATCGGGCGCTCATCGCCGGCGCCTGCTGCAACGAGCCGTTGCGCATCGCTCGGCTCAACCAGGGGCGCGACGTGCTTGCGACGCGCGAGGCGCTGACGGCGCTCGGCGCGCGCATCGAAGCCGATGGCGACGGCGTCGTCGTCCACGGCGGGCGATTGCACTCGCCGCCGGGCGCCCTGGAGTGCATGAACTCGGGCTCGACGGCGAGGATGCTCCTTGGCGTCTGCGCCGGCGCGAACGTAGCCGCTCGCTTCGATGGGGACGAATCCTTGCGATCCCGTCCGATGGAGCCCGTCGCCGCACAACTGCGAGCGTTCGGAGCGAGAATCGAGACGACGGGAGGTCGGCTCCCGCTCGCGATCGCCGGCACGCCGGAGATCGAGACGCGGCGCTTCATCCTGCTTGAACCCTCCGCCCAAGTGAAGTCCGCGCTGCTCTTTGCCGGTCTCTTCGCGGGCGTGAGCGTCGACGTGACCGGCGATCGCGGCTCGCGCGACCACACGGAGCGTCTCTTGCGCTACCTCGCCGCCGAGATCGAATGGAACGGCCGCGAGATCCGTCTGGGGGAGGCGCGTCCAGCGAGCAGGCCGATCGAGGTCGCCGGCGACTTCTCCGCCGCAGCCTTCCTCATAACGGCGGCGGCGGTGACGCCGGGGAGCTCGATCGTCGTGAGGGACGTCGGAACGAATCCAACCCGGACCGGCCTGCTCGACGCACTGCTCGCCATGGGGGCCGCGGTGGAGCTTCGGCGGCCGCGGACGCTCTGCGGCGAGCCCGTGGCGGACGTCGCCGTCGAATGGCGCCCACTCCGGGGCACGACGGTATCGGAGGGCGTCGCCCTCCGGGCGGTCGACGAGATCCCGCTCATCGCGGCCGCGGGCGCCTTCGCAGCGGGAGCTACTGCGATCTCCGGCGTCGCAGGTCTGCGGGCCAAAGAGTCGGATCGGATCGCCGCCATCGAGCGGCTGACGGCCGCCGTCGGCGTCGAGGCCAGTTTCGAGCGTGGAGTCCTGACCGTCCGCGGAGGCCGGCCCGCGCCGACCGGCGCCGCCATCGAGACGCAAGGCGACCACCGCATCGCCATGACGGCTGCGGTTCTGGCCTGCGGGGCGGGGCGGATATCGGCGGACGGCGAGGAGAGCCTCGACGTCAGTTTCCCGGGCTTTCGAGCGGCCTTGGACGGCCTGCAGCGGGGTTAGGCTGCGGGCTCCGCTTTGGCGGACGGCGAGGGCTTCGGCGGCTCTTCTTTCGGCTTCTCGGCCGCGGTATCGCTCTTGACGCTCGAGCCCGATGTCGATCCCCTCGAATCGGTTACGTAGAAGCCCGAGCCCTTGAACAGGACCGGGGCCGGATTGAAGACGCGGCGCAGGGGCGCCCCACAGGCCTCGCACGGCTCGCCGTAGGTCTCGTCGAAGCCGTGGCGCACCTCGTGGACGCGGCCGCACTTCGTGCAGGCATAGTCATAGAGCGGCATGGAGAGAGTATAGTTGTCTTAGCACTCGGGGTCAATGAGTGCTAGAAGTCGGCGAGGGCCGCCCCGTCCCGCTTGAACTCGACCAGGCCTTTGAAGTGCACGAGCGAGTCGTCGAGCGCGCTCGCCACGCGCCGCCCCCGCTGCCACCGGTCCAGAATCGCGCCGACGCGTCCGTGGTACGCCGGGTAGGCCAGGCGGACGTGGAGCCGTGAGGACGTCGTGCGCCGCTCGATTCTAAACTCGAGCCGCCGGCGAAGCGAGTATGCCCCGACGAGCGAGAGGCGGTAGTTGGAGATCAGGCCGTCGATCTCGTAAAGCTCCTCTTCCTCCCCGGGAAGCCACGAACGCAGCGCTACCTCGCTGCCGAGCCGTAACTCTGGCTCCGCGCCGGCACGGCGCGCGCTGCGTAGGAAGGAAAGCCACACCGGCCATTTTTCGACCGCGCAGAGCAGCGCGAACGCCTCTTCAGCGGGGCAATCGAGGTCGAGGCTGGCGGCGTGCGTTTGGAGTCCCGGTATGAATGCGTCGTCGCGAATCGCCATATCGGAAGAATTACTTTGCGCGTCGCGCACTCGCGTCCTTCGCCTGCGTATCCACAACGAAATGTGGATCGTTATGAACTGATTTCACCGCTCGTCACCCCGACGGCAAAAAGCGTTAACGTCTCAACGCCGAGCCGCAGCGCCGCCTCGTCGATCCGAAAGAGCGCGCTGTGACCCGGATGAATCGCTCCGGAAGATTCGCTGCGAACGCCGAGCCAGATCATGAGGCCGGGAACGCGCTCCGCGAAGTACGAGAAGTCTTCCGCGCCCATCGTCGGGGGCGCGTCCGCGAACCGCAGCGAGCTGCGCTCGCGCGCGTAGCGCGTAAAGCTCGCCGCGAGGCCGGCGTCGTTGACGACCGGCGGATAGCCGCGAATCACGCGTATCTCTACCTCGACGTTGTACGCCGACGCGACGCCCGTAACGATGCGGCGCAGGCGCGTTTCGAGTTCGTCGCGCACGACGGGATCGTGCGCGCGCAGCGTGCCGCTAAGCTTCACTTCGTCGGCGATGATGTTGTTGCGATACCCGCCCTCGATCGTGCCGACGGTAACGACCGCGCTCGCAAGAGGATCGCTTTCGCGCGCGACAATGTTCTGTAGCGCCAGCACGACCGCGGCGGCGGCGGGGATCGCGTCGATCGCACGGTGCGGGTAACCGCCGTGCCCTCCGCTGCCGTGAATCGTCAGGTGAAATTCGTCGGCAGATGCGTTTGCGGGGCCGTGCCGAACGCCGATCGTTCCGACGTCGAGCTTCGAGTCGACGTGCAGCATCGCGATCGCCTCGACGCCCCAGCGATCGAGCGCGCCTTCTTCGATCATCGGCAGCGCGCCGCCGGGACCTTCTTCGGCCGGCTGGAAGATCAGGACGACGCTGCCGTGCAGATCCGCTTTGCCTTTCGAGAGAACGTGCGCGGCGCCGAGCAGCATCGCGGTGTGCGCGTCGTGTCCGCAGGCGTGCATCTTCCCCGCGATCTCCGAGGCGAAGGGCAGCCCGGTGCGCTCCCCGATCGGCAGCGCGTCCATGTCGGCGCGCAGCCCGGCGACCGCTCCCGGCTTCGCGCCTTCGATTCGCGCGACGATCCCCGTTCCGGCGGCTCGCCGGTGCTCGATTCCGAGCGCGTCGAGTTCGCGCTCGACGAGCGCGGCCGTCTCGTGCTCCTCGAAGCCGAGCTCCGGCCGGCGATGAATCGACCGCCGCAGCTCGACGATTCGCGCGGCTAGGGCATCGTTTACCTCGGTCACCATTGCGAGCGAAGTTACCACACCGGTACTTTCGTTCCCGCCGCCGAAACGGTACGCATCGCAATGATGACCCCCGACCTCGCGTTCGCGCTTTTGATCAACCGCACGACCGCCTTCTACAAGGCCAGTCCTCCCACGTACATGACGTACGTCGAGCACACGCACGTTAGCGCGCCGACGCTCGGCCGGGCGCAGGATATCGATCGTTCGATCGCGGTACGCGTCGCCGACGACTACGCGGTCATGAAGGATCTGCCCAACGGCGGCGAGCGCGTCGGCCAGGCGTTTCCGATCGTCGCCTATTTCGATCCGATGTCGAGCTTCAAGTTTAGTTACTTCGCGAACCTCAAGCGCGTCGACATCGCGTTGGAGCGCGGCGCTCCCTTCACCCTCGCGATACCCGAGCCCGACCCAAGCGTCAACGTCGTCGTCCCGTACAATAGCTACTGGGCCGCCCGCTATGCCGCGGACTCGAACGACGCGGCGATCCATCTGCTGATCGATCCGACGCCCCGCGTGCGCCAGGGGCTCTATCCGTCGGAGATCGTCGAAGACGCAGCGACGCATCTGCCGTCGAAGATCGAGATGCGCGTCGCCGGGGGCAGCGACGAGATGATTTCCCTAGACTACTCCGTCGTGGACGGGCATTGGGTCATCGTCCACGGCACGTTCAGCCAGACGATGCACGTCGCGTTTCTCACGTATAAGATCGTCGCCGACATTACGTTCAGCGAGATTGCCTTTCCAACCGAGGCTCCAGATCCACGCTTGAGCGGTACGCCCGTGCCGGCTTCCGCTCCAACTCCGTAGGCGCTACCCACATATAAACGTTCGGGATCAGCAGCAGCGTCAGCACCAGCGAGCTGAAGACGCCCCCGATTACGACCATGCCGAGGCTGGACCGCGAGGCGGATCCCGGATCGAGCGCGAGCGCGAGCGGAACGTTGCCGGCCATCACCGAGAAGCTCGTCATGATGATCGGGCGGAACCTCGTGTGGGCGCTCTCCGTAATGGCGGAAAGCTTGTCGAGGCCGCGCGCTCGCAGGGTGTTGGCATAGTCCACCAAGAGTATCCCGTTCTTCGTCGCTATGCCGATCAGGAGAATCGTTCCGATCAGCGAGAAGAGGTTGAGCGTACGATGCGTTAGGAAGAGCGCTCCGATCGCGCCGATCGCGGCGACCGGAACCGAGAAGATGATGATGAGCGGCGAGACGTAGCTGTTGTAGAGCGCGACCATCAGCAGGTAGACGAGGACGATCGAGACGATCATCGAGAGCCCCATGCCGACGAGCGTCTGGTGCATGAAGTCCTGCTGGCCGAGCGGGGCCGGGCGCACGACGATGTTCGGCGGCAGATGGAGCGAAGGGAGCCGCTTGATCAGGCCGCGCTCGACGGCCGAGAGCGACGAGTTTCGGGCATAGTTGGCCGAGACGTGGATGACGTTGTTGCGATTCGTCCGCGTGATCAGCGGCGAGGTCGGCGTCGATTCGAAGCGCGCGATGTCGCCGAGATAGACGAGCCCGCCGCTCGAGGAGCGGATCGCGACGGACTTGAGAGCATCGATGCTCGTCTGGTAACTCTGCGGATAGATCACCTGCACTTGCTCGAGCCCCGAGGTCGTCTCGAACTGCGTCGCAACGCTGCCTCCGAACGCCGCGCCCGCCGCCTGGGCCGCCTGCCCGAGATCGACGCCGAGCGCCTGGGCCTTATTGCGATCGAACTGAATCGAGATCTCCGGGGCGAGCTGCGTCCCGCTGCTGTTGACGCTTATCGCGCCCGGCACTTTCTCCAGCAGCCTCTCCACTTGCAGCGCGTACGACGTCGGGTCGCCGCCGGTCACGTCGGTTACGAGAAAGTCTATGGGCTGCGCGTTGCCCCCGGCGGTCGAGGTGGCCGGGACGACGACGGCGGTTACGTCCTGCGGCAGATTCTTCTGCGCGAGATCGCGAAACTGCGTGACCCAGTACGACGTTGGGTGACGCCGTTTGTCCTTGAGCCAGATGTGGATCTGCCCGACGTTGCTCTGCGCGACGAACCCGCCGAACGAGGCGGCGTACGCCCCGGCGACCGCGGTGTTCGCGAACGTGTCGGGCGTGCCCAAAATCTTTTTTTCCAGATCGAACGTGCCGTTCTCGACCGTCGCGATCGGCGTGCCGATGGGATAGACCAGTTGAAGGTATATCTCGCCGCGATCCACTTGCGGAATGAACTCCTCGCCGACGGCGCCGAAGCCGACGAGTGCCAGCGCGAGCACGGTGCTCCCCGCGCAGAAGAGCGCGACCGCGCGGCCGTGCGCGAGGCTCCAGGGCAGGACGCGTTGCGTGTACCAGTTCCGCGTCTCGTCGAACTTTCGCCCGAACCAATCGACGATGCCCCAGGGCTTCCAGTGCGATCGCAGCGCCCAGAGACCGGCAAGCGTCGGCGTGATCGTGAAGGATACGAAGAGCGAGGTGAGCGTCGAGATGACGACGACGATCGCGAATTCCGCAATCTGCCGGCCGACCTGGCCCTGAATGAATGCGATTGGGAAAAAGACGACGACGTCCACGAGCGTGATCACGACGGCGGCGGCGCCGATCTCCTCGCGGCCTCGGACCGCCGCTTCCTCCGGCGGCTGCTCGAGCTCGGTGAAGTGGCGCTCGATGTTCTCCAGCACGACGGTGGAATCGTCCACGAGGATGCCGATCACGAGCGACATCCCGAGGAGCGAGATCGTGTCGATCGTGAGGTGCAGGAGCTTCATCGCCGTCACGGCGATCGCGAGCGAGGTCGGAATCGAGACGCAGACGACGATCGCGCTGCGCCACGACCGCAGGAAGAATACCATCGCGAGGCCGGTCAGCACGATCGCAAGGATCAGAGTCCGCGTGACGATCTGAATCTGCTGGTTGGTGAACTTCGATTGGACGTTGATGACGCGGAAGTGTATCTCGGGAAATTGCTTCTCGATCTGCGGAAGCGCCCGGAGGACGTTGTTCGACGCGTCGACCTCGCTGCCGTTCGCGCTCTTCTGCACCTGCATGAACAGCCCGGTCTCGCCGCTGATATGCGCGTATTGGAGGCGAGGCTCGTAGCTCTCCGTCACCGTTGCGACGTCGCCGACTCGAACGACCGAGTTGCTCGCGCTCCACGGATTGACGACGCCGGGGAGCGCCGCCATGCCGCCTTTATAATCCTCGACTTGGGCGCCCGTCGAGTTCGCGACCGATGCGAGCGCGCCGCCCGCGCGAACGATCGCGAGGTTGCGGACGCTGTCGAGGCTTTGAATGTCGCCCCGAATGTCGATCGTGGTCTGGCGGTTCGGCTCGTAAGCAAAGCCGCCGGGAACGCGCTGGTTGTCGGTTTGGAGCGTGCCGACCACGTCGTTGAGCGTCAGGTTCGCTGCGGCGAGCCGGACGGGGTCGACGACGACCTCGTAGGCGGGGGTGACCGAGCCGCCGACGTTGACGAACGAGATCCCCGGCACTTGCTCGATCTGCGGCGCGATAACGTTGACGGCGTAGAGCGCGAGTCGCGAGAGCGAGAGCTTCTCGGAGTAGATCGCGAGCGTGACGACGACCGACTGCGTCGGATCGTAGAGGTTTACCGTCGGCGGCGTAAGGTTCGTCGGCAGGTAGCGTTCCGCCGATTGAATGGCCTTATTCGTCAACGCGAGGTCGGTCGCGGTGTCTGAGCTGATGTCGAAGATCGCGGTGATCGTCGCCTGGCCTTGCTGCACGACGGAGTTAAACGTTTGGAGATCGGCCGTTCCGGCCAGGCTCTGCTCGATCGGCTGCACGATGTTGTCGCGCATCTCCGTCACCGAGGCGCCGCTGTAGCCGACGGATATCGTGACCGTCGGCTGCGTGACGTCCGGGTAGAGCTGCTTCACGATCGTTGCGGTCGAAAGGAGGCCGGCGAAGATCATGAGCGAGACGATGACGAAGACCAGCGTCGGCCGATTGATGAAGAGCCTGGTCAGGCTAAAGTTCACTGCTGGAACGAGACCTTCTCTCCGTCTCCCACGCTCGTCTGACCGTTGCTTACGATGCGAGTGCCCGCGGGCAATCCGGTGACGACCGACGTCGTGCCGTCGCTTGCGGTTTCGGCGACCTTGACGGTCTTGATGCTGCCGTCGGGCAGGACGGTCATGACCGCGTCGTGGTTGTCGTCGGTGAAGGCGCTCACCGGGACGCGTATGCCGCGAATCGGCGTCGTCGCGATCGTGCCCTGCACGACCATGCCGGGACGGAGCCGCTGCTGTGGGTTGGGGAGGAGCACTTTCACCTGAAAGTCGGTCGATCCCGGGTTGATCTCGTTGAGGACGCCCGTCACGCGACCGGCAAAATGCTGCGAGCCGCTGAGATCGACGGCGATGATGCTCGCAGGCGCGCCGTTTTCGATCCGCGCGACCTGCTGGCTCGACGCGTGCAGCACGGCGTAGATCGGATTGACCTGCTGCAGCGTGAATATCTCTCGATTCCCGGGATACTCGCCGGGATTGATGTTGCGGTTGACGACGACGCCGTCGATCGGCGAAACGATCGTTGCCTTCGCGATCTGCACGCGCACCTGATCGGCCTGCGCGAGCGCTACCTTCACCTGCGCCTGCGACTGTTGCACCGCGGAAGCCTGAAGCCCGCCGCCGGAGAGATTTCCGTTCGCCTGCACCGTCGAGCGCGCCGAGGCGAGGTTGGCGTTCGCCGAGCTCAACGCTTGCTCGTCGTTCTTCACGATCGTCGCCTGCGCGTCCGCCGACTGCTGCGAGATGTATCCCTGCGCGAGCAGATTCTGGTCGCGCTGCAAGTTCAGCCGGTCGTTCGCGAGCGTCTGCTTCGCCTGCGCGACGGCGGCTTCGTCGGTCTGCTGCGTGTCCACGCCCTGCGCGATCGAGAGCGATCCTTGGTAGACGGTATGGGTGGCGCTGGCCCGATTGCTATTTGCGGTTGCGAGGTCCGATTCAAGTTGCGCCTCGAGATCGGCCGTGTCGAGCCGCGCAAGCACCTGCCCCGCTTTTACGGGATCGCCTTCGCGAACGAGCACGGAATCCGCAGGCTCGGCGAGCGTGCTCTGCATCGCGACGTTCTGATACGGGGCGACGATCCCGGCGAGCTGCCGGCCGGGCTCGATCTCGCCGAAGGCGGCGACCGAGGTCTCTACGAACGGGGCCGCCTGCGCGGGGGCTTGGCGCGCCGCGCAGCCGCTTCCGGCCAGGATGGCGAAAGCGAGGGGGAAGAGCGGCGAGGGCCTGGCGCTCGGCTTCATGGCTGGCCCGATTGTAACGAAAGGCTGCGTTCGGAGTCCTGGAGTGAGTCTGAGAATGAGCGAGGGTGAGCCGCCGCGCGTCCTGGTCGTCGACGACGAACGGGGCCTGCGCGAGCTGCTCGAACTCGGGCTGGGACAAGCCGGTTTCTCGGTCCGCAGCGTGACCGAGGAGTCGGCCGCATTTGCGGTGCTCGAGTCGTGGCAGCCGGACGTGATCGTCCTCGACGTCATGCTCCCCGGTCGCGATGGGTTCGAGCTGCTTCCCGAGATACGGCGGCTGACGACCGCGCCCGTCGTAATGCTCACGGCGCGCACCGAGGTTGCCCAGCGCGTCGCCGGCCTCTCCGCGGGGGCCGACGATTACGTCGGCAAACCGTTCGACCTCGAAGAGTTGGTCGCACGGCTACGGACGCTTCTGCGGCGCCCGCAGATCGAACGGCGCGAGACTTTGACCTACGAGGATCTCAGCATAGACGTTCCCAGTCGCGCTGTCTACCGAGGCAACCGCCGCATCGAGCTCTCGGCGCGGGAGTTCGATCTTCTTCGCGTCTTCGCGGAGAATGCGGGAGAGGTGCTCACCCGCTCGCAGCTGCTCGATATGGTCTGGGGCATCGATCGCGACGTGATCCCGAACACCGTCGAGACCTACGTCTCGTTTCTTCGCGCGAAGATCGATAGCGGCGAGTCCGTAAAGCTCATTCAAACGCTGCGTGGCGCCGGCTACGCGTTGCGTGCGGCCGCGCCGTGAGCACGCGGCTCGCGCGCCGGATCCAGACGCTCGCCGCGATCGAGATCTCGCTGCTGCTCTCCGCACTGCTGATCGCCGGCGCGCTGCTCGCCTTCGGCTTCTATATCCACACGCTCCAGAACGAGTTGAGCGGCACGCGAGCGCAACTGCTCGCCGCGCTCTCGCGAGCGCCGTTGCCGAACGCGCGGGCGGGAGGCAACTTCGCCGGATCGCTCCTGCTCGGAACGGGCAGCGAGATCGTCTTTCTCGACGCGACGACGCGCGTGACGGTCTATCGCTTCCACCGCGCGGATCCGCAGCCGATCGTCGTCGTGCGAAACCGCGGCGACCTTTCGGGCGATCCTCGTCCCTCCGGCCCGCTCACGCGGGTCATTCTCGGGCTCGCGACGGCCTTCGGTCTTCAATCGCTCTACGCACACGTCGGAGCGCTCTACATCATCGTCAAGAGCAACGACCTTACGCTCGTCTCGAGCGTCCGCGCCTTCGCGCTTCCGCTGCTCGTCGCGCTCCTCGTCGCCGTCGCGTTGGGCTTCATGATCGCGCGCGTTCTAACGCGGCAGGCGCTGCGGCCGCTCGACGACGTAACGGCCGCGCTCCAGCGCTTCGCGTCCGGCGACCTCACGCCGCAGCTCATCGCGGCCGACCAGCGCCACGAATTAGGGGCGCTGGCCGCCGCCTACAACGGGGCGATCGAACAGATGGAACGCGCGTTTGCGGCCCGCGACCGAGCGAACTCCGGGATGCGGCAGTTCATCGCGGACGCCGGGCACCAGTTGCGAACGCCGCTGACCGTCGTACAGGGCTTCATTGCGATCCTGCGGCGCGGCGGCTTCGAGAGCCCGCCCGACCGCGATCGCATCCTCGACACGATGAACGATCAGAGCCGCATCATGGGCTCGCTCATCGATAAGCTCATCCTCCTCGAACGGTGGGAGAGCGTCGACGGAGAACCGCCCGCCGCGCCGATCGACGTCGGCACGCTCGTCGCCGATCTCGTCGCGCCGATCGCCGACGCGCATCCGAATCGCCGGTTCGCGCTCGCGACGCCGCCCGGAATACTCGCCTCGATCGATCCGACGGAGCTCGGGCACGTCGTGACCAACCTGGCAGACAACGCCCTGAAATACGGCGTCGGTGAGATCACGATCGCGGTGCGCTCGCAGCGCGGCGACGCGGTAATCGAGGTCGCCGATCAAGGCCCCGGCATCGCCTCGAGCGACTCCACTCGCGTCTTCGATCGGTTCTATCGGGGCGCGCAGCGCGACGTCTCCGGCTCCGGACTCGGCCTCGCCATCGTAAAGCGCGCGGTCGAACGCGCGCACGGCACCATATCGCTCGACACTAGCCCGTCAGGCTCACGCTTCACGGTCCGCTTACCCCTGCGCCCTTCGTCCTTCGACACGCGCGCTTCGCGCGCGGCTCAGGTTGACACCAGAAATTCACGATGACACGCTAGGAGGCGCCGGCTGACGTAATGCTAAGGAGGCTCCGACCGACGAGCGGAGCCATGGATGGCGAGAGCGAGGAGGCGGCGCAGCCTGAGCGCAGCCGTGATGGCGGAGCGAAGAGCGTCTCCGAAGCGTTACGTCAGCCGGCGACGACGATTATCTGGCGGAGAGGGTGAGATTCGAACTCACGGAACGCTCAACACGTTCGCCCGCTTTCGAGGCGGGTGCCTTCAACCACTCGACCACCTCTCCGAGGCCTTGGGTTGGGATGACCCGCGCGTTATACCTGCTTGCTCTCCGAGCGGCGCTCTCGGAAGAAGCGCTGCAGCTGCGCTGCAGCTTCCGCTTCCAGAACTCCGGCCGTCACGTCGATGCGGTGGTTCGTGCTCGGCGAGCGGAGGATATTGAAAGCGCCGCCGTCGGCCCCGCCCTTCGGGTCGCGCGCGCCGTAGACGACGCGTTTGATCCGCGCCGCGATCATCGCGCCGGCGCACATGACGCACGGCTCCTTCGTTACGTAGAGCGTCGCCTCCGAGAGCCTCCACGCACCGGCACGCCGCGCGGCTTCCCGTAAGAGCAGCATCTCGGCGTGTGCCGTAGGATCGCGGCGGCTCTCCTTCTCGTTCTTCGCTTCGAGGACGAGACCGCCGGCGACGAGGATCGCGCCGATCGGCACGTCG
Source organism: Candidatus Binatia bacterium (assembly GCA_035541935.1). Classification (GTDB taxonomy): domain Bacteria; phylum Vulcanimicrobiota; class Vulcanimicrobiia; order Vulcanimicrobiales; family Vulcanimicrobiaceae; genus Cybelea. The sequence goes on from DATKMJ010000028.1 coordinate 21,367, forward strand.
CCGCAGCGTCGCGCTTCCTCCGCCAGCTCGAGCGCGCGTCGCAGGCGCGTTTCGTCGTCAGTCATCGGCTTTAGCGATCGCGAATGCGCGCCCGGAGGGATTCGAACCCCCGATCCCAGCCTTCGGAGGGCTGTGCGTTATCCAGCTACGCTACGGGCGCACGCGATCGCGGCTACGTTCGAGGGGCGTCGGGCGGCGAGCCCGCGCTCGGGATGTGCTTGAAGAGATCGAGTTTATGATCGACGAGCGTACGGTAGAACTTGCGCACGCAATCCGGATGCCCGAAAAAGTACGTGCGCGCGTATGCGAGGTCTTCGCCGGAACTGTCCGGCACGTAGTGTGAGATCTCGATCTCCTCCATCTGGCCGCGATCGACCGGATGAGGACAGAAATCGCACGGAATCGTCGACATGAAGCACCACCTCGGAAACAAAACAAATGGCTCGGGTAGGACTTGAACCTACGGCCAAGGGCTTATGAGTCCCCTGCTCTACCACTGAGCTACCGAGCCGCCGCCGTCTCGCTGCCGATTCGACACCGCAGTATAGCAGGCCCCGCCCGCGCCGACAACGCCCATAGGGAGCAGGCGAACGGCGAACGAACCTCGTCTCACGTTTTTCCGGAACTAGGAGCACGACATGGTTGCCAGGCCCCTCCTCGCCCTTGCGTTCCTTGGACTCGCCGCCGGTTGCTCTGCAACCTCGGAGCCGACCGGGCAGAATCTGCTCCCGGCTGCATCGCGCTGGTTGACGAAACCGGCAAGCGGCGGCGTCAGCCCGTACATTCAGCACGTCGTCGTCATCATCCAAGAGAATCGCAGTTTCGAGAATTTCTTCGCGGGTTATCCCGGCGCGAACGCGCCGACCTTCGGATACGCGCTCCACTCGCACAAGCGCGTGAAAGTCTCGCTGCATCAAACGACCTTCGAGACGAATCCCAACCTCCCGCATAACTGGCAGGCTGCGATTGCGGGTTATCACGACGGTAAGATGGATGGGTTCCATACGGGACCGAAGACGAACTACGCGGCGTACGCGTATATGGACCACACCGAGATCGCGCCCTACTGGGCGATGGCGCAGCAGTACGTCCTCGCCGATGCGATGTTCCCGACCGAGTTCGGAGGGAGTTTCACGGCGCACCTCAACGCGATCGCCGGGACGGACAACATGAGCCCGACCACCGCGCAGGTGAACTACCCGACGCACACGCCGAACGATTGCGATTCGCCGCCGGGAACGACGAGCTCGCTCGTCGACCAGAACAGGGACGTCGGCCGAGGGAACGGCCCGTTTCCGTGTTTCACGCAATTCAATACGATGGCACAGCTGCTCGACAACGCCGGCGTCACGTGGAAATACTACGCCGATAAGCACCTCAATGCCGGCATATGGTCGCCGTTCGAGGCAATCTCGTACGTGCGCTACGGCAGCGATTGGAACAACAACGTGATCGCGCCGCAGACGAAAGTGCTAACCGACATCGCGAACAATCAGCTCGCGTCGGTTAGTTGGGTGACGCCCGATCACGAGACCTCAGACCATCCCGGCGCGCACAGCGACATGGGTCCGTCGTGGGTCGCCTCGATCGTCAACGCCATCGGCGAGAGCCCGTACTGGGACTCCACGGCCATCGTCGTGATCTGGGACGATTGGGGAGGGTGGTTCGATAATGCAGCGCCCCCGCAGCTTGATTTTCGAGGGCTGGCAATCCGCGTGCCCTGCCTCATCATCTCGCCGTATGCGAAGGAGGGTTCGACCTCTCAAGGCTACGTGTCGCACACGCAATACGAGTTTGGCAGCATCCTCAAGTTCATCGAGGAAGCCTTCAACATGCCGACGGTCGGCCCGGGGTTTCAAGGCTACACCGATACGCGCGCAAACAGCCTGTCCGACAGCTTCGACTTCACGCAGTCGCCGCGGACCTTCACGCCGTTCGGCTCGAAGTACTCCGAGTCGTTCCTCCTCCACCGGCCGCCCTCCGACGAGCCGGTGGACGATGAATAACCGCTAACCTATTTCAGCGTCGAGTAGGTCGCAACGCCGGACGGATCGGTAAGCCCGTTCTTCGAGCCGAGCGTGGCGATGCGCCCGCCCGACGGATACTTGTCGACGAGAACGTCCGCATCGCTGCTGGGATCGGCGATGAAGATCGTCGTGTTTGCCGCGTCGAGCGCCACGTGGAAGCTGTCCTGGCCGCCCTTGATCGTCGAGCCGACCGATTTGTACGGCGGCGGCACGATGTCGACCCCGATCGTCTGATCGCAGACGACGAGGTTCTGCTTCGCGTCGAGCTGGAGACCGCCGGCGTATCCGAGCGGCACCTTTAGCATCGTCGCTTTGCAGCCTTTGAGGCCCCCCTTGTACTCGATGATGTTCGCCGTGCCGTTGGAGTTGTTGCCGGAGACGAATACGTCGCCTTTGGAGTCGACGACGACGCCCTCGTTGGCAAGCTTCGTGCTGCAGCTGGCGATCGGGTTATCCCGACCCTGCGGGTACTCGACGACGACGCTGGGTTGACCGCTCGCGTAATCTGCGACGAAGACGTGGTTCTTTTTGTCCACGGTCACGTTGACCGGATCGAGCAGATCGACGGAGTAGGTGTGCGTGAGTTTACCCGTTTTACTGTACTCCGTTACGTTGACGCCGGCATAGTCTGCAACGTACAGGTTGCCCTTGGCGTCGTAGTAGTCGCCGTCGGGACCGTTGAGACCGTCGGTGATCGTCTCGGCAAGCTTATACGAGGGGTTGAGCACTTCGACCGCACCCGAGCCCCAGTCGGAGACGGCGATATCGGCGAGCTTGCTGACGTCCGGATGCGTGTCCGGACGCACGTACGGCGCCTGACCGAAGCGAAGCATCTGAAGATATTGGGGTGCGACGCCCGTACGCTCCGGCGCAAACTGCGAGTTGCGGAGTTGCGATTGTACACCCGGTACCGCCGATTGCATCCCGGTCAGGCCGTTGCCGGAACACGCAGCGAGAAGGGCCGCGCCGGAAAGGGCAGCAGCCGCGAGTGTTAAGTTGGTTCGCACAGAATTTCTCCTATCCATAGGAACGCGATCTGGCTTGCTTGGTTTTTAGCAAAGGCCAAACGGGCCGTCTCAAACGACCCGGTCTCCCTATGGGGCAACTCCTTCGCGGCCGGGGGTTCGCCCCCTCTCAACCTGCCCGAAGCGAAGGGCGCGCCTCGCGGCGCGCCCTTCGTTTTGGCTACGGGAGCGGTTCTTACGGTCCGTAGGGCGTCGTGGCGACGCCGGCCGGATCCGAGAGTCCGTTACCCGAGCCGAGGGTCGTTATCGGGGTACCCGAGGGATACTTGTCCACGACTACCTCGGCTAAGCCCACATCGGCAGTGAAGAGCGTCTTGTACTTCTTGTCCATGGCGACGTGGAACGGATCCGAGAAGCCCGAGATCGTCGACGACACCGAGGTGTACGGCGGCTTGATGATGTCGACCGTCGGTCCCAGTTGGTCGCAGGCAACGAGGTCCTTCTTCTTGTCCAGCTGGAGGCCGCCGGCAAACGCCAGCGTAACGCTGAGCGTGGTACCGGAGCATCCCGAGAGACCGCCGCTGTACTCGATGATGTTGCCCTGGCCGGTGTTCGGGTTGTTGCCCGAAACGAAAACGTCGCCTTGCTTGTCAACTGCGATGCCTTCGTTCGCGAGACCCGTGTTGCAGCTGTTCGACGGGCTGTTGCTGCCTTGCGGGTACTCCACAACGACGCTGGCCGAGCCCGAGCCGTAGTCGGCAACGAAGACGTGGCCGGCCTTATCGGTCGTGACTCCGACCGGGTCACCGAGGCCGCTGGAGTACGTGCTGACCAGCGAGTTCGATTTGTTGTACTCGGTCACGTCCACGCCGGCGTAGTTTGCGACGTAGAGGTTGCCTTTCGTATCGTAGAAGTCGCCGTCCGGACCGTTGAGGCCCGACGTGATCGTCGACGAGAGACCGTACGACTTGTTGAGGATTTCGACGGCACCGCTGCCGAAGTCGGAGACCGCGAGGTACTTGAGCTTGCCTCCGTCGGGCCGCACGTGCACGCCTTGGCCGAACCGGAGCATCTGAAGATACTTCGGTGCGACGCCGGTGCGCTCGGCCGTCATGTGCGAGTGCTGGAACTGCGTTGACGTTCCGGGCACCGACTGCATTCCGGATAGGCCGTTACCGGAGCACGCAGCGAGCAGAGCCGCGCCCGTAAGCAGGGCTGCGGCCGCGATTGTTGAGCTATTTCGCAAGGGAATTTCTCCTATAGGAAGTTGATCTGGCTTGCGCAATTTGGCTTAGACGCCGAGGAGGCCGTCTCTTAAATGAGCCAGGCTCGACGGCTGTCGCAGAGCGTTCGAGGCTCGCCCAAACCACCCTTTGAGGGACTGGACTTTTCGAAGAATCGCGGTCGGAGGGACTCGAACCCCCAACCTACAAGTTCGTAGCCTGTTGCTCTATCCAATTGAGCTACGACCGCGTGCGCGCCTCCGTGAGGAACCCGGAGAGAGAGGGATTCGAACCCTCGATACGACTTTACATCGTATAACGGTTTAGCAAACCGCCGCCTTCAGCCGCTCGGCCATCTCTCCAGAACGGGCAAACCACTATACCACGCCGCCGCGCGCGGGCCCTAGCGTTATCCTCACTGCGGCGGCGCGCTGGGGGCGTCGAGCGGACGTTCCGGCACGACCTCCGCAACGACCTTGACGCGGCGTTGCCGTCTGCGCGCGAAGAGCGCGTCGAAGCCCGCGACGCGGCCCGTCGGCAAGACGAGACTCAGCGCCGAGAGGAGCATGATGCACGCGTCGATCGAGCCCCAGCCGCTGACGCTCGCGGCCGCGCCGCGCGCCGCGATGTAGTTCAACGGCAGCGCGACGCCGATCGCTCCACCGAGCCGCGAGAAGAGACCCAGCGCGAGCGAAACGCCCGCGGCGACCTCACCGAGCCGCACGAGCTCCGCGAAGATGGCTGCGTTCGGCTGCACGACGCTCGCCAGGAAGTCGCGATACGGCCCCGAGGTCGCTGCGATGCCCTTCTGCAGGTAGTCGGCGAAGAATCCGCCCGGCGGCAAGAAGCGGTCGCCGTGCAAGAACTTCGGGACGCCGTGGATCAGCCAGATGACGCCGGTGAGGAAACGCGCCAGTGCGAGCCAGCCGCCGTAGACGCGCTGCGCCGGCAAGTTCACGCAACGCTCCGCTTACGTTGCGCGACGAGGCTCGCGACGATCGCTGCCGCCGATGCAGCGGAGTCGGGATGGCCGAGCCGGCGCGCGGCGGCAATCATCCGCTCGCGCAGCGTTGGGTCGCTCAACACCCGCTCGAGCGCTTCGGGCAGATCGTCGACGCGCCGCGCGCGCAGCGCGGCGCCCGCGTCTACCAGCACGCGCGCGTTGCGCTCTTCCTGACCCGGCAACGGCTTGCAGAGCACCATCGGAACCTGCGCGACGAGCGCCTCGGCAGTGCTCAACCCCCCCGGCTTGGTGACGAACGCGTCCGCGGCGTGCATGTAGTCGTAGACGTTATCAACGAAGCTCAGGCCACGAACCGGATAGGGCACGCGTTCGGCCGTCTGCTGCAGGCGCCGCTCGATCCGCGCGTTTCTGCCCGCCACGACGACGACGGCGAACGGCACCTGCACCGCGGCCAGCGCCTCGAGCATTCCCTCGATCGGTGCGATGCCAAGCCCCCCACCCATCATGAGCGCGACGTAGCGGTCTTTCGGAAGATCGAGGCGCTCGCGTAGAGCGGCCCGGTCCTGGCCGGGCGCGAACTCGGCGCGCACCGGGATCCCGCTGACGGAGATCGCCTCGGCGGGAACGTCGCAGGCGACGAGCGCGTCGCGCATCGGCTCGGTTGCGACGACGTAGCGATCGATGTTCGCGTGCATCCAGAAGCGATGGACGGCAAAATCCGTAACGATGGCGACGACCGGCGGCGAGTCGGCGAAGCAACGCTTATACTCCGCCATCGCGCCACACGGAAACGCGTGCGTGCACACCACCACGTCCGGGCGTTCGCGCAGCATGAGCGGGCGCAGATTGCCGGCCGTGAACTGATGCGCCCAAGAGCGGAAGCGGCCGACCTCCGTGGCGCGCTCGGCGCGGTCGTAGATGTAGCGGTACATCTGCGGGATCGTCTTCACCATGCGCAGGTAGCCGTCGGAGACGACCCGCGAGACGACGAGCGCGGCATACTCATACGCGTCGACGATCTTCGTCTGCGCCGACGGGTCGATCGCGCGCAGGGCGGCGCTTACGGCGTTCGCCGCCGAGAGATGCCCGACGCCGACCCTCGCCGAGAGGAAGAGGACTCTCACTCGCCATCCTCGGCGTAACCGAGGAACTCGTCGATGATCTCCTGCGCGAGATTCCCGTCCTCCACGAGGTTGCCCTGAAGGTCGGTCACGATGAAGGACCCATCGCTCTGGTCCTCGCTCTCGTTGACGAGCACGGCGTACGACTTCCCCTCGTCGGCATCTTCGAGAATGCCGACGACTTCGAACGTCAGGCGCTTGCCATCGTTCGTCTCGATCGTCACGACGTCGTCGAGCTCCAGCGGTGCGCCCTCCATGCGACCCTTGCCGTTGCCCGAGTTCACTGGTTCAGACACCGCGCGACGTTGGCTTGGTGCTCCGCCAACGTCTTTGCGAAGACGTGTGCGCCATTGCCGCAGTAGACGTAGTAGAGATTCTCCTCGTTCGACGGATGGAGCGCAGCTTCGATCGAGGGCCTTCCCGGATTGGCGATCGGGGTCGGCGGGAGGCCGGGGTGCACGTAAGTATTATACGGCGAGTCGATCTTGAGGTCGGTAAGCGAGAGTTCGCTCTTGTGCCGCGGCAGCGCGTACTCGATCGAGGCATCGATCTGCAGGGGCATGCGCAGGCGCAGGCGGTTGTAGATCACCGCAGCGATTCGCGGGCGATCGGCTTCGCGCTTCGCCTCGCGTTCGACGAGCGACGCCACGATGACCGCCTGCGGCACGCCCACGCCCAAGGCGCGAGCTCGCGGACCTGCATCGGGCGGCAACTCTTTAAAAAACTCGGTGATGAACTGGTCTCCGATCTGATCGGGCGACGCCCCGAGCGGAACGAGGTAGGTGCTTGGAAAGAGGTAGCCTTCCAGGCTCTTCGTGGGGACGCCGTCGACTACCAGCGAGCGGTGCATAAACTCCGCGAGAATTTCCGATGCCGATCCGACCCCGGCCTTCTCGAGACGCGTCGCGATCTGCGCGGCCGTGAAGCCTTCCGGAATCGTGATCCAGGCGGCTACCTGCCCGCTGCCGCTGACGAGGGCTCGCAGCACCTCGTTTTGCGTGACGTGCTCGGGGAAGCGGTACTCGCCGGCGCGGACCTCACCTTCCTGCCCGCGCAACCTCGCCAGCATTCGGAAGGTGAGCACGTTTCCGATCACGCCCGACTCGGCCAATTGCCGGCTCACTTCCGAGAAGCTGGCCCCGCGATTGATGAGGATCTGCGTCCGCGCCGCCGGATGCGAGCGATCGGCGTAGATTGTGAACCCGAGCCAGCCGCCCGTTGCCGCCGCGAGGGCGAGGACAGCGCTAAAAGAGGCTGCAATCCACCAGCCGGCCCTCACGCGCGCGATCCGCCGCGGCGCCGCGCCAAGAACGACTCGAGGATCAGCGCTGCGGCCATGCGATCGACGACGGTGCGGCGCTTCGCGCGCGAAACGTCGGCGGCGATGAGGCTCTTCGTGGCCTGCGCCGTCGTCAACCGCTCGTCGACGCGATGTATCGTGCCGCCGAAAACCTCGCGCAGCCGCTCGACGAACTCGTCGATTGCCGCCGCCGCGACGCCACGATCGCCGGCCAGCGTGATCGGATCGCCGACGACGAGCTCGCCGACGCCGTATTCGTCGAGATACTCCTTGATGCGGTCGAGGTCCGCGCGCCGGTTCGTCCGCTCGATCGTCGCCACCGGAAGCGCGAACGTCTCGCTCGGGTCGGCGACCGCGACGCCGATTCGTTTGCTTCCGACATCGAGCGCCATCAGCATCGCGTCACGCACCGAGCGCGGCGAGATGCGCGAGCGCCTTCGGGCGCTTGCCGAGGTGGTGCGCGACCAGTTCTTGCGCGGCGTGGGCGGCCGCCGGCGTCGCCGTCAGCGTTGCGCCCGGGCCCGCTCCCTTGGGAACTGCGAGCGCGCGCAGATTCTCGAGGTCGGCGGACCCCAACTCGGGCAGGTCGCGCCAGCGCTCGCGACAGGCCGCATCCGTGAAACCGCCCGCGGCGGCGTCGAGCCAAACGGGCTCGGTGCCGAAGGGAGCGCCGCATCGCACGCACTCGCCCAGCGGCGGCGCCAAGCCGAGCATTTCGAGCAGGCGCAGCGAGAAGCGCGGGAGCAGCGTGCGTGGAGCATCGCTGGCGGCGATCGCGGCGATCGCGGCGGTGAGGAGCGCGTAGACGTCGGGCAGCGCGAGATCCGGCTCGCAAAAGGCATCGACCAATTCTGCGATCACGGCTGCAACCGCATACCGTTCCGGTTCGACGATCTGCGCCCACGGCGCCCGGACGATCTCGGCCGAGACGATGACGTCGAGGGACCGGCCGCGGTGCATCACGAGATCGCACTCGTTGCCGAATTCGAGCCGGCCGGCGAAGTGGCTGCGCGGGCGCCGAATTCCCTTCGCCACCGCGTCGATCTTGCCGCGTTCGCTGGTAAAGAGCGTAACGATGCGGTCGGCCTCGCCGAGCTGTCGCCCGCGCAGTACCACGCCCCGCGTCTTATAGGCGCGCGGCTGCGTCAGGGTTCTCAGACTCCTCCGCGCGACCGATCGCGCCGTTCGTGTAGATGCGCACCGCCAAGATCCGCCTTCCGCGGGTGCGATCGACGCGCAGGCGCGTGTGGGCGGCGCCGTCGACCTCTTCACCTTCGTTCGGGAGCCGGCCGAAGAGTCCGACCGTGTAGCCGCCGATCGTCTCGAAATCCTCGGTCGGCAGCTCGATGCCGAGCCGCGCGTTCACGTCCTCGATGTTCGTGCCGGCTTCGACGACCGCTTCGCTCTCCGAGACGACGAAGATCGACTCTTGCTCGTCGGTATCGTGCTCGTCGCGGATCTCGCCGACGATCTCCTCCAACAGATCTTCCATCGTAACGAGCCCGGCCGTGCCGCCGTACTCGTCCACGACGATCGCGAGCGAGAACTTGTCGCGCTGCATCTCGCGCAGGAGGTCGGCGATCTTCTTCGTGTCGGGAACGTGCACCGCGGTGCGCATGAGCGCTCGCACGCCCGTATGCGCGAGGGAGCCGTTCGCCAATGCGACGAGCAATTCTCGGTCGTGAATGACCCCAACGATGTCGTCCTTCGATTCCTGATAGACCGGAAGCTTCGAGTAGCCTTCGGCGATGACCACGTCGAGCACGCGACGCGGCGAGTCGTCGATCGAGACGGCGACCATCTCCGGCCGCGGCTTCATGATCTCCCGAACGATCGTGTCGCCGAACTCCATGACGGAGTGGATCATCTCGCGCTCCTGCTCTTCGATGACCCGCTGCTCGGCGCCGACGTTGACGAGCGCGCGAATGTCTTCTTCGGTCACGTATGGGCGATGAGCGTGCTCGATGCCGAAGAGCCGGAGAATGAGGTCGGTGACGACCTCGAACGCGCGAGCGATCGGCGTCAGGACGTATGCCGCATAGCGCATCGGCACGGCGAGGCGCAGCGCCCAGCGCTCGCTATCGCCGGTCGCCACCGTCTTCGGCACGATCTCGCCGAACAACAGGAAGACGACGGTCATGACGATCGTCGAGAGCGCGATGGGTGAGGGCAGACCCAACGAGATCGCGATCGTCGTCGCAAAGGAGTCCGCGGCGAGCAAGACGATCGTGTTGCCGACCAAGATCGACGTGAGAAATCGGCTCTTATGGTCGACGAGGTGCTCGAGGTCGGCGGCGCCGCGGAGGCGCCGCTCCGCGATCGCACGTGCTCGAAGGCGCGAGATCGAGACGAGCGCCGCCTCGCAAGCGGCAAAGAACCCCGCCAGGAGAACGAGCACGACGAGCGCGGCGATCTGGTAGGGCAGGGCTTGCGGGCTACTTCGAGACGGGTCCGTGTTCAAGTCGGCGCCATTATAACATAACGTGCGGCCGCACCAGCACGTAGATCGCCAGGGCGGCCAGCGTCCCGAGGATCGCTCCCCAGAAAACCTCGAACGGGCGGTGAATTCGCGCCTCGACGCGGCTCTGGGCGACCAGGAAGGCGACGAAGTAGGCGAGGATTGCGGCGAGCGGCTTTTGATAGAAGAGCGCGAGCATCGTCGCCGCAGCAAAGGCGAGGGCCGCGTGACCCGAGACGGCGCCTCCTTGCAGGGCAGAGCCGCGGCGAGCCCGCGCTTTAGTCACGACGGTCGCGATCGCGACGACCGCGAGCGAGATCAGCGCCACGTTCGCCGGAACCGCCTGTACCGCCGCGAAGACCCGCGCGCCGCCGCTAATGATCCCTTGATAGAAGATCAAATACGCGCAGAGCGCGGCGCCGACGGCCGCTACGAGCACGGCCCCTGCGGCGGCGTCTTTTGCCGTCTTTGCCAGCGGATGATGCGCGACCGTCAGTAAGTCGACGAGCGACTCGATTGCGGTGTTCATCAACTCGAGGCTCAAGACGAGCGAGACGAGCGTCACCGTCGCGACGACGTAGTAACGATCGAGCCGAAGGATGAGCGTCGCGAGCAGGACGAGCGCGGCGATCAAAAAGTGAACGCGCATGTTCTTCTGCGTGCGCGTCGCGTAGATGATGCCTTCGAAAGCGTGGTGGAACGAGCGCAGGAACGGACTGCGCTCGATCGGGAGATAGTGCGGCTGGCGGCCGCGGTCGTCGATCGGATGCTGCATCAGCTATTTCCGTACGGCCAGGGCAGCTCGATCGCGGCTGCGAGCCGCCGCTCCTCGCGCTCCATCGCGCGGCGCTCCGCCGGCTCGTGGTGATCGTGACCTTTGAGGTGCAGCAGGCCGTGAATCAGCAGCCGGTAGATCTCGCGCTGGAGCGTCGCGTCGTAATCGGCGGCTTGCCGCCGCGCGGTCTCGATCGAAATCACGACGTCGCCGAGCAGGCGTTCCGGCTCCGGGTCCCCGTCGAGCGGGAAGCTCAGCACGTCGGTCGCGGCGTCGAGTCCGCGATACTTTCGATTGAGATCCCGAATGGCGGCGTCCCCGACGAGCGTGAGCGAGAGGGCGGACTCGCGCTCGTCTACCTCGGCCATCAGATGCCGCGCCACGGCAACGAGCGCGCGGCCGTCAACGCCGCTGCGGCGCACGTCGTTACGATAGTAGATCACTCGCCGCGCGGCTCGGCGCTTGCATAGGCCCGGACTATCTCTGCGACGAGCGGGTGGCGCACGACGTCGCCTTCGCCGAGCTCGACGACGCCGACGCGCTTAATCCGGCCCAGGCGCGCCGCCGCGCCGCGCAGACCGCTGCGCTGGCCGCTCGGAAGGTCGATCTGCGTCACGTCGCCGGTGACGACCATCTTCGCCCCGCGGCCGAGGCGCGTTAGAAACATCTTCAGTTGGTCGTCGGAGGCGTTCTGCGCCTCATCGAGGATCACGAACGAGTCGGAGAGCGTGCGCCCGCGCATGAACGCGAGCGGCGCGACTTCGAGCGTGCCGCGCTCCATGTATTTATTGACGGTGGCGTCGTCGAGCAAGTCGCCGAGCGCGTCGAAGAGCGGCCGCATGTAGGGGTCGAACTTTTCGCGCAGATCGCCGGGAAGAAAGCCGAGCCGTTCGCCGGCTTCGACCGCAGGCCGCGAGAGGACGACTCGTGCGACCTCACGCTGCCGAAGCGCGCGAATCGCCATAACGACCGCAAGATAGGTCTTCCCGGTGCCCGCGGGCCCGATTCCGAACGTCAACGTCTCTTCCTGAATCGAACGCACGAAGTCGCGTTGCCCTTGCGTGCGCGGCCGGATCTCGCGCCCGCGACGGGTCTGGAGCAGCGTGCTCAGCTCCGCATCGGGCCGAGCGCCGCGCGCGTCGGAGATCGCGAGCGCTACGTCGTCGGGGGTGATGTGCGCTCCGCCCACCGCGGCGTGAAGCACGCGCCGGACCACCGCCGCGGCTCGCTCGACCGCGGCATCGTCCCCCGCAAGCAACAGCCTGTCGCCGTCCGCATGGACGGCCACATCGAGGTTGGACTCAATCGCCGTGAGGTTTGCGTCGTACTCCCCAAAGAGACGGACGCGGTCGGAGAGTTCGCCGAGATCGATCGATCGTTGCGCGGTCAACGAGGAGAGTATTCGTCGCTCAACCCGCGGGGCTTGCCGAGCACCTCGGCCGCGATCACCGCGCGCACCCAGGCTTGCCTGCCGGCAAAGAGCCGGTGCCGGCCGCGCTGCGGGCGGGCCGGGACCCCGTGCGGCCGCGCGTCGTGCTCGGGGAGAGGCGGCGGCTTCGGGGGCGCCGGAGGACGAGCCGCGGCCTCGGGCGGGCCCTGCGGCTGCTCGTGGGCCATCTGCTCGACGACGCGTTGGAGCCACTCGGGCGGCTCCGCGGCGACGGGCCGCTGCGTCCGCTGGCCCTGCTGAGCCTGCTTGCGCAGGCTCGAGACCATCGAGCCGGCGACGCCGACGATGAGGAACGCGACCCAGATCAGGATCCCGACATCGCGCATCGCGGCGATTACTTCGGAGGCGGACCCGAGAGCGGCGGCGCTTGCGTGTCGGCGGGCGGCTCGGTCGAGGCGCCGATCGAAGAGCGCATCTCCGTATCGGCCTGCACGTTCTTGAGGCGATAGTAATCCATCACGCCGAGATTGCCGCGCAGGAACGCCTGCGCGATCGCCTGCGGTATCGTTGCCTCCGCCTCGACGACCTTCGCCCGCATCGCCTGCGTCTCGGCCTTCTGCTCTTGTTCGGCCGCGAGCGCCGCGTACTGCCGCTCGGCCGCCTTTGCCTGCGCGATGCGCCGATCGGCTTCGGCCTGACTCGTCTGCAGTTCGGCACCGATGTTCTTGCCGACGTCGACGTCGGCGATGTCGATCGAGACAATCTCGAAGGCAGTGCCGGCGTCGAGGCCTTTCGCCAGTACGGTCTTGCTGATGCGATCCGGATACTCGAGCACTTCCTTGTGATCCACGGCCGCGCCGACCGCCGAGACGACGCCCTCGCCGACGCGCGCGACGATCGTCGGCTCTCCGGCGCCGCCGACGTAACGGTCGAGATTGCTGCGCACGGTGATTCGTGCCTTGACGTTGAGCTGGATGCCGTTCTGCGCGACCCCCTGGAAGATGGGCGTCTCGATCACCTTCGGATTGACCGAGGTCTGGAGCGCCTCGAGCACGTTGCGGCCCGCCAGATCGATCGCCGCGGCTCGTTGCCACTCCAGCGGAATCTGGGCTCGCTGCGCGGCGATCATCGCGAGGGTCACGTTCTCTACGTTGCCGCCGGCGAGATAGTGCGATTGCATCTGATCCACGGTCAGGTTCAGTCCCGCCTTCCGCGCGCGCACGTAGTTCGTGACGATGACGCCCGGCGGAATGCCGATGAGCCGCATCCGGACCAGCGCGATGATACCGAGCGGAACGCCGGCGGCGATCGTTCGGATCCAGAGCCCGATCGGGAAGTAGTACAGAAACGCGAAGAAGGCGACGAGGACAAGAACGATGACGATCACGCCGCTGACGGCTATCATATCTGCTCCTATGAAGAGGCGGGCTCGACGAAGATGCGCGCCCCTTCGACGCGCACGACGCGGACCTGAGTTCCGGCGGCGATGAACTCGCCCTCGGTGAGAACGTCGACGCGACGCCCGTCGATCGTGGCGATGCCGGCGGGTCGCAGAAAACTGACGGCGGTGCCCGAGCGTCCGCGCAGCTCGCGATAGTCGCCGCTCGCGACGTACTCCGGCCCCTGCGCCGCAGCGAGCGCCAGCCGCTGCGCCCACGCGTTCTGCGGTACCGCGCGCACGACGAGCGTGAACGCTATCACGGTTAGAACGATCGCGGTCGCGATCGTCTCGATCCCGACGAAGAGAAACGGAAGGCCGAAGGCCCAGAGCACGGCGCCGAGGAGCGCCGCGGCTCCGAGAATCCCCGGCAAGCCGTGCCCGGGTACGACGTGAAGCTCCCACAGGATGCCGCCGATCCCCAGCAACGCGAGCACGATCACGAAGCCATCGGAGAAGCCCGCGTAGATATGCGCTCCGAAGAAGAGCGCGAGCGCCCCAACGCCGATGATTCCGGCAATCGCATGCAGCGTCTGCATCTCGATCAAAAGCCCGAGCATCCCGAGCGTCAAGAGCAGCCCGCTCACTACGGGATCGGTTGCAAAGCGAGCCAGACGCTCGCCCCAGGTAAAGCCTTCGGTGACTCGCGGCGCGCCGGCAAGGTCGAGCTGCGTCAGGGCGGCTTCGAGGTTCGGCGCGGTTCCCGACGCGATGCCGGACCGCACCGCGTCGTCGGTATTGAGCGTCAAGATCGCGCCCGCGCGCTTATACTGCGGCAGATCGACATTCTTATCAACCATCGCGCCGGCGATCTTCGGATCGCGATGATTCCGTTCCGCGGTGGATTCGAACTCGCCGCGTAATCCGGAGATCATCTTGACCGTTGCGGGAATCGGCTCCGCCGCGCCGATCGACGCGCCGGGACCCATGACGATCCGGTTCGCGGCGAGCGAGATCAGCGCGGCCGCGGAGTATGCGCGCTCGCCGACGTACGCGACGACTGGTTCGCGCGCCGAGAAGAGCGCATCGCGAATCGTGAATGCAGCCTCGACGAGTCCGCCGGGGCTGTTGACGTTCAAGACGATCGCGCGAGCGTGCGCCGCGTTCGCCTCTTCAACCGAGCGCTGGACGAGATGCGCCATACCGTCGTCCACCGTCCCGGTAATCGGGACTACGACGACCGGGCGGTCGCTCTGCGCTCCGGCGGACAAGCCCGCCAAACCGCAGAGGAAGAACGCGCACGAAACGACCCCGGTAAGCCGAAAACCCTTCATGCCGCTTGCTACCTTATGCCGCCCCCGAAGGTTACGCGTGGTATCCCGAGCGTAGTCGACGGATTACCGTGCGAGCTCTTCGGTCACGAGCTGGCGGACGAGGTTGCCGTCTGCGACGCCGCGCAGCTGCGGCATGACGACCTTCATCACGGCCCCGGCGTTGCGCGACTCGGCGGGAAGCTCGGCCAGGACGCTCTGCACGATCTCGCGGATCTCCGCCGCGGATCGCTGCGCGGGAAGGTAGGCGAGCAGAATCTCGCGCTCCGCGCGCTCCTTCTCGGCGAGGTCGGTGCGTCCGGCCTTTTCGAACTCGGTCAGAGAGTCGGCGCGCTGCTTTACCAGCCGCCGCACGACGTCGAGCTCGTCCGACTCGGAGAGATCTTGCCCGCTCTCCGTCCGCTTATAGATGAAGCCCGAGAGGGCCGACCGGAGCGTATCGAGGCGAAGTTGGTCGCGCGCGCGCATCGCCTCTTTCAAATCCGAGGCGATGCGATCTTTGAGAGTGCCCACGATTAGGCGCGACGCTTGCGCGCTGCGGCCGACTTCTTCTTCTTGCGAACGCTCGGCTTCTCGTAATGCTCGTGCTTGCGCGCCTCGGCGAGAATACCCGCCTTTTGGGTGGCCTTCTTGAAACGGCGCAGCGCGCTCTCGATCGTCTCGCCTGGTGCGATGCGAACTTCCATTCTTACGACCCCCCTTTCAACGCGCTCGTCGAGCGCAAAATTTTGGCCCCGATGGGGCCGGACTCAGACTAACATACCCCTTGCTAGAGCGTCAAATCTCGCTAACCCGGCGGCCAGGTCATCTGCCGCCCTGCAAGCACGTGCAGATGCACGTGGCCGACGGTCTGGCCGCCGTCGGGCCCGGTATTGACGACGAGCCGAAATCCGTTCTCTCCTCCGCGCTGCGTCCCTAAGCGAGAGGCGGCCGCCACGAGCTTCCCCACGAGTCCTCCCGCGGCCGATGCCGAAACGATGGTCGCGTGGTGCTCCACCGGCATGACCAGCAGATGCGTCGGGGCCTGCGGATTGAGGTCCTCGATCGCGACGATCGCTTCGTCCCGGTATACAACCGTCGCGGGCACGGCGCCCGCCGCGATCTTACAGAAAATGCAGTCCGTCATCAGCGCGTTCGAATAGTAAAGTCCCAGGATTTCGTCGTAACGTTGCCGGCTTGGTCCGCGACTCGCAGCGTCACGCGCACCGGCCCATCCGGATACGAATACGATGGAAGATACTGAATGAACTGCGCGGTGCGCACGCTCTCGCTCGTAACGTCCCGGCCGTCTATGGAGAGCGTCGCGCTGGAGGGGTTGACGGGCACGGCGTCCGCCACGAAGCTCGCATAGATCGCGGGGCGCGTCGTATTGACCGTCGCCCCGGAGTCGGGCGCGAAATCCGAGATGCCCGGACCGATGCTCGCCGCGGAGACCGTCTGCGCCGCCGGCGCTTGTGCCGTTTGGTTCCCGATCGAGAGCCGGCCGATCAGCGCGACGTCGCCGAAGTTCGCTCCGCGCGGGATCGCGTAGCTTCCGACGTAGACGCCGGGCGAACGCTGTTGCATCGCCTGGTCCACGACCGCCGAACCGATGTCGAACGTAGCGGAGCCGTTCGGCGTGCCGCGCAGCGTCACGTGGATCGTCTCGCCCGGCCGGAGCGGATGATTCGCATCGCTCTCGACGCCCGCGATCGTGACCGCCGCTGATGCATTTGCCGGGCCGGTCGCCGCGCTGCGGCTTGCGAGGATCTCGCGAACTTCGTTCGACTCGACGTTATAGCGAACGGTGACTTGATCGCCCGGTTTGAGGTCCGCGAACGATGCCGCTTGACCGTTGAGCGAGATCTCCGTCGTGCGCCCCGCCGCCGCGACTTGTCCGTCGGCGAGCACGAACTGATTCGCCGCGATCGCCACGATGTGGCCGTTGCGCGATCCGTACTCGTCCACGATTCGCTCGACCCGCCCGTCCTTTCGCATATCCACGCGCGCGAAGTCGCCCGGGCGCACGTCGCCGAGCTCGCCGGGCGAGGTGACGTTCACGTTGACGTCGGCGACCTCGATCGTCGCGTTCGGAGCAACCGCGATCGTTTTGATGCGGCCGCCCTGCGTCAGCGTAATCGTCGGGGGATCGGAGAGCACGTCCACGGCGGCAACGGTCCCGAAGCGCTCGTATCCGTTCTGCACGGTGACGAAGCCGGTCGTCGAGCGCCCGACGAGTTGCGCCACGATCGTCACCGAGTTTGCGCGCCGGTCGAAACGCGCTTGCGCGCCCAAGACGTCGGTGAAGAACCGCAGCGGCACGTAGAGTACGCTCTGGATCTCGAGCGACGGCGCGCCGAGCGAGAGCGGCTCGCCGTCAATCTCCGCGATACGGCTTCCGATCGTCAGGACGACGGATTTCGAGCCTATCTGGGTGAGGATGCGATTCCCGCTGCGGGTGAATTGCAAGCCGAGAGCCTCGATCGTTCGGCGCACCGGCACGTAGAGGAGGTTCTCCCTCACGATCGGGGGCGGATTGAGCGCGAGCGTATCGCCGTTGATGACGATCGCGATCGGACGCGGCTGCGCCGCGACGAAGAGCATCGCCAAAACCGCCAAGCCGCGTTTCACCGGTCCTCAAGCACCTCTCGATAGACGTCTGCCGTGGCGCGAGCACAGCGATCCCATGTCAGCTCTCTCGCGACCTCTCGGCCTGAGTTGACCGCACGCTCGCGCAGCCCCTCGTCCTCGAGAACGCGCTCCAACAACGCGCCCAGCGCGCCGGCATCGCGCGAGGCGAACGTCAGCGCGGCGCCGGCGAGCGCGACCGGAACCGCGTCGGCGTTCGCAAGGACCGGGCAGCCCGCGGCCATCGCCTCGAGCATCGGCAGTCCGAAGCCCTCGCGCAGAGCCGGCTGGACGAGTGCCGCCGCGCCCGCGTAGTACGCAACGAGACGCTCCGTCGAGACGTCCCCCAACGCGACGATCTCACGGCCGGCTCCGCTGCGCCGCTGCAGCTCTCCGCCGAAATCGTCGGGTCCGGTAACGTACAGATCCACCGCCCAGCGCGACGGCAGCGCGCGCCACGCTTCGAAGAGCGTTGGCAGACTCTTATGTTCGCGATGGTTGCCGACGTAGAGCAGGTACGGCCGCGGGCCGGCGTACGGCGCGACCGGACGAGCGAAGATCTCGTCGACGCCGAGCGGGATGACGCGCACCTTCGCCCGATCGACGCCCAGCAGATCGTGGAGGTCCTCGACGGTGCGAACGTCGTCGGTGATCACCCGCTCCGCGCGCGCGCACGCGGACTTGACGAACGTTGCGTAGTATGGCCGGACCTTCGCTTTGAAATACTCCGGGAAGCGCAAGTGAATCACGTCGTGGACCGTTATGACGAAGCCGGCCGGCACGAACAGCGGCACGTACTGCGAGGTGAAGTGGATGAGGTCGAGGCGCGCGCGACGCATCGCGAGCGGGAGCGCGACCTGTTCGCCCCATCCGAAGTTCCCTCCGGCGGCAAACGTTTGGTAATCGTACTCCGGCGCGGCTCGCGGCAGCCGGGCGACGAGCTCGCGCACGTACGTCTTCATGCCGGCGGAGAGCTGTCGCGTCATTCGCGCATCGAGACCGACGCGCGCGCGGCTCACGGAAAGAGCGCCTTCCTCGCAGCGACGGCCGGATAGACGGCGGAGCGATAGGCGACGTACCAGCCGCGCGGCCCGTCGAGCGCCGCGCCCTTCCCGAAGAGCAGCCACGGAAATCGAGCCGCGCTCGCGGCGCACTCGCTCAGCAGCCGCAGGGGCGAGGGCTTCATGCTCCGGGCCTCGAGCGTCGTGTAGCGGTCGTACTTCGAGCGGTACGACGCGACGTCGGGGTACGAGTAGTGCAAGAGCGTCCCGGGCAGCTCGCCGACGCGTCCGTCCGAGGACCACGCTTCGTGCAGCGGTGCTCCGCTCGCCGCAGCGGGGCGCGCGGTCAGCGTCGCGCGGCCGGTTCGAAAGAGCCGGACGAGCGGCTCGTTGCGCCACAGCCGCATCGGCTTGCCGCAGAAGTACGTCGTCCGCTTGACGCGATAGGCGTCCACGTCGGGCGACGCTCGCACGATCGCGTCGCGAAGCAGATCGTCGAGCGCCTCGTCGGCGTCGATCATCAGCGTCCAGGGCGTCTCGACCTGCGCGAGCGCAAACCGCCGCGCGTCCACGAAGTTCGTCCACTCGCGCTCGACGATGCGCGCTCCCGCGCTACGAGCGAACTCCACGGTCCGATCCCGCGAGTTCGCGTCGAGAACGAGTATCCCGACGCCGCGCGGCAGACTGGTCAGAGCGCGCGGGAGGTTGCGTTCTTCGTCGCGGCTGAGAACGACGGCGGTGATTAAGCCTGGGTCCAGGACGGCGCCTCGGCGACGCCGGCACGCCCGTCGACGCGCTCCTCGTGCGCGAGCGCGGCGCCGATGAAGTCGCGGTAGAGCGGCGCCGGATTGTTGGGGCGCGACTTGAACTCCGGGTGCGCCTGCGTCGCGACGAACCACGGATGGAGATCGGGCGGGAGCTCGACGACCTCGACCAAGCGCGTCTTGCCGATCGTATGGTGGCCGGAGAAACGCATGCCGTGTTCTTCGAATATCGGACGGTAGCGGTTGTTGAACTCGTACCGGTGGCGATGCCGCTCGCTGATCTCCAGCTCGCCGTATGCCCGAGCCGCCTGGCTCCCCTCCTCGAGCGTGCACGCGTAGGTTCCGAGGCGCATCGTGCCGCCGTACATCTCCAAATTTCTCTGATCCGGCATGAAGTCTATGACCGGATCGACGCTCGTCTCGTCTACCTCGCTCGTCATTGCGTCCGGAAGCTCGCAGACGTTGCGCGCAAACTCGACGCACGCGAGTTGCATTCCATAGCAGATGCCTAAGAACGGTATCTTCCGCTCCCGAACGTATTGAATCGCCTGCAGCTTGCCTTTGACGCCGCGCGCGCCGAAGCCCGGAGCGACGACGACGCCATGGGCTCCGCGCAGCACGTCGATGCCTTCGTTCTCGATCAGCTCGGAGTCGATGCGCCGGATCTCGACGGCGGCGTGGTAGAAGATTCCGGCGTGCGCCAGCGCCTCGTCGATCGAGATATATGCGTCTTTTAGTTCGACGTACTTTCCGACGAGCGCGATCGTGACGCGGCGGCGCGGATGGAGCAGCCGCTCCGTGATCGCCGCCCAGTCGTCGAGCATCGGCGCGCAGGTCGGAAGGTTCAGCTTCCGGACTGCGGCCTGCGCCAACCCCTCCCCTTCGAGGTTGAGGGGAACCTGATAGATCGTTCGCGCGTCTGAGTTCTGCACGACGGCGCCCGGCGGGACGTCGCAGAAGAGCGCGATCTTCTCCTTCAGTTCGAGGGGCATCGGCTGCGCGGACTGCGTGCGGCAGACGATTGCGTCGGGCGAGATGCCGATGCCGCGCAGCTCCCGAACCGAGTGCTGCGTCGGCTTGGTCTTCAGCTCGTCGGCCGCCCCGAGATGCGGCAGGAGCGTGAGATGGACGTACATGACGTTCTCGTCGCCGACGTCGTAGCGCATCTGGCGGATCGCCTCCAAGAAGGGCAGCGACTCGATGTCGCCGACCGTCCCGCCGACCTCGACGATGCAGACTTCGGCGTGACTCGCCTCGGCGACGCGCTTGATGTGCGCCTTAATCTCGTTCGTGATATGAGGAATCACCTGAACGGTGGCGCCGAGATACTCGCCGCGCCGCTCCTTTTCGATCACCGAATTGTAGATCTGTCCGGTCGTGACGTTGTTCGCCCGCTGCAAGTTCTCGTCAATGAAACGCTCGTAATGCCCGAGATCGAGATCGGTCTCCGCGCCGTCTTCGGTGACGAAAACCTCGCCGTGCTGATACGGGTTCATCGTACCGGCGTCGACGTTGATGTAGGGATCGAGTTTTTGGATCGAGACGCTCAGGCCTCGCGCCTTGAGCAGCCGTCCGAGAGAGGCGGCGGTTATGCCCTTACCGAGCGAACTTACCACGCCCCCGGTGAAGAAGATATACTTCGCCATCTCGGGTCGTTATGGTTCTGCCGGCCCGGCTGCTAAACCTGCGGGCGCTCGGCCCTCACGTAGCGGGCGAGGCCCGCGTAGTCGTCGCCGACGGCGACCGCAAACTCCGGCAGTGCGGACCGCGTGAGCTCCGCGAGGCGCGCGATCGTCGGCGGTGCCGCCTCGAGCAGTACGAGCGCGACCGGTTCGAGCAGCGGCGCCAGGCCCGCGAGCAGGCGCCGATAGAGCACCAGTCCGTCGGGACCGCCGTCGAGCGCGGCGCGCGGCTCGAACGATGCCGAATCGGGGCGTCGTGGGAGATCCCCGCTCGGCACGTACGGCAGGTTCGCCACGACGAGGCCGTAGCGGTTCGCGAGGACCGGTCCGATCAGATCGCCGAGATGGAACGTGCAGCGTCGCGCGACGCCCAGCCGCTCGGCGTTGCGCCTCGCGACTGCAATCGCTGCCGGCGACGAATCGGTAGCGTCGACGAACGCGGCGCCGCTCGCGGCAAGCGTGCACGCAATCGCGCCGCTGCCGCAGCCAACGTCGAGCGCGCGCATCTCTCCCCGGATGAAGCGCAGCGATTCGTCTATTAGATGCTCGCTCTCCGGGCGAGGGACGAGCACCGACTCGTCCACGGCGAACTCGCGGCCGTAAAACCCGGCGGTCCCAAGGACGTATGCGATCGGCACGCCCTCGCGCCGCCGGTTGCAGAGCGCCTCGAACGCCTCGATCTCCGGCCGTGCCGGCACCGCGTCTTCGTGGGCCGCAAGCCATTCGCGCCCGCGCGAGAGTGCGCTCGAAAGGAGCAGCGCGGCATCGGCGCGCGGCGAATCGCTGACGGCTCGGAGTGCCGCCGTCCCGTCCGCCAGGAGTGCGCCGACGCTTCTCAAACGGCCGCCTCGCCGGCGAGCAGCCGCGCGCGCTCGTCGGCGATCAACTCCTCGCTGATCGGACCGAGATTGCCGTCCATGACGCCGCGGATGTTCCCGAAGCTGCGCCCGATCCGATGATCGGTGATGCGATCTTGGGGGAAGTTATAGGTGCGGATCTTCTGCGCCCGCTCGCCGCTGCCGACCTGCGCGCGCCGCATCGAGCCGACCGCCTCTTCTTGCTCGCGCCGCTTGCGATCGGCGATCGTCGCGCGAAGCATCTGCATCGCCTTCTCGCGATTCTGCTGCTGCGATCGCTCCTGTTGCGATGCGACGACGATGCCCGTCGGCAGGTGCGTGATGCGGATTGCGGACTCCGTCTTGTTGACGTACTGCCCGCCGGCACCCGAGGCTTTATACGTATCTATCTGCAGTTCGGCGGGCTTGATCTCGATCTCGCCGTCGTCCTCGACCTGCGGCAGCACCGCGACCGTCGCGGTGCTCGTGTGAATCCGCCCCTGCGCCTCCGTTTCCGGGACCCGCTGAACGCGGTGGACGCCCGATTCGTGCTTCAGGTAGCGGTACGGATCGTCTCCCTTGAGCGCAAAGACGATCTCTTTATAACCGCCGGCCTCGCTCGGGCTCTCCGAGACCAGCTCCGCCTTCATGCCCTTCGATTCCGCGAAACGCATGTACATGCGCGCCAGGTCGCCTGCGAAGATCGCGGCCTCGTCGCCGCCGGTTCCGGCTCGAATCTCCACGAAGACGTCGCGCGAATCGTTCGGATCGCGCGGAGCCATCAATTCGGCAAGCTCGGCCTCGAGCGCCGCCGCCCGGGCGCGCAGGGTGACGTTCTCCTCGTGGGCGAGCGCGCGGAGCTCCGCGTCGTCTTGACGCGCGAGCGCTTCGTTGGCTTCGATCTGCGTGCGCGTTGCGTGAAGCGCGCGATAGGCTCGAACGGGCGCCTCCAACTGCGCGCGTTCCTTTACGAGTGCGGTGTAGCGGGTCTGGTCGAACTCACCGGTGGGGTTGGCGAGCTGCGCTTCGATCTCGTCGAAGCGTCGCGCCATCGCGTCGAGGCGCGCGGTCAGAGTGCGGCTGCCGCCTTCTTCGCCTCGCGCGCGGCCTTGCGAGCGGCGGCTTCCTCTTGCTTGCGCCGAGCGGCTGCCGAGCGCTGGTTGAACTTGTCGACGCGGCCCGCGGTGTCGACGAGCTTCTGTTGGCCGGTAAAGAGCGGATGGCACGCGGCGCAGATCTCGACGGCGATCTCCGGCAACGTCGAGCCGGTGACGAACGAGTTCCCGCACGCGCAGTGCACGCGCGCCTCCGGATACCACTTGGGATGAATCTGGGTCTTCACAGCCTTTGCATTATAACAGGAGTGTCAAAGGAGCCGCTCCCGCGCCTCCCAAAGCCACCCGCGTGAGGCTTTCTTTCTCTGTTTTCACCGCCGCCGCGACCCTCGCGGCGGCCGCTCTCTTCGTCGCCGCCCCCGGTACCCGTCTAGCGGCCGTCGCCGCGACTCCGCCCCCAACGCCCCCGCCGATCGGCAACCCCGCGACGCCGCATCCGAACTCGTCACTGCTGCCGGCGCCCGAGATAACGGCGCCGCCGACTCCCGCGGGCAAGCCGACGCCGACGCCGCCGCCGAACGCGCGTAAAGGGCTCGAAGGCGTTTGGGAAGTCGCTATCCAGCATTCGAACGGCACGACCTACACGCACTTCCTTCTCAAGCAAGACGGCGACGCGCTAACCGGGACGTACGTGGATACGAACGGCAAGAAGTTTCCGCTCGTCGGAACCGTAGACGGCCAGGCCGTTCGGCTGATCGTCACGCGACCCGACGGCACGACGGTCCTCGCCGAAGGCAAACTCGACGGCACGACCGATATGGTCGGCATGCTGACGATGTCCGACGGAACCGTTCCGTTCACGGCTTCGTATCGTGCGAAAGAGAAGTGGATCGAGAACGTCAACCCGTCGCCGGGCGGAATCAGCCAACCCGGCGGCTACACTCCACCCTAACCGATCTCGTTCGGGCTCGTTGTCGGTCCGAACTAAAGCAGAACTTCGTTAATGCGACAGGCGGGCCTCGACGTACGGGACGAGGCCGCCGGCGTCGATCAGCGATCGCATGAACGGCGGAAACTCCGCGGCGCGATACTCCGTGCCGCGCGTGATGTTCCGAACGATCCCGCTCGCGGGCTCGAGCTCGATCTCGTCGCCGGATTCGATGCCGTCCACGGCCTCGGGCGACTCGAAGATCGGAAGCCCGATATTCAGCGCGTTCCTGTAGAAGATCCGCGCGAAGCTCTTTGCCACCACCGCCGCCGTCCCCGAGCCCTTGATCGCGATCGGAGCGACCTCGCGGCTCGAGCCGCAACCGAAGTTCGTGTCGGCGACGATGATGTCGCCGGCTTGCATCCGCGCGGCGTACTCGGGATCGAGCCCCTCGAGCGCGTGCTTGCCGAGCTCCGCCTGATCGGTGATGTTGCAGTACTTCCCCGGAATGATGACGTCGGTGTCGACGTTCTTTCCGTACTTGTGCGCGCGGCCGCGAAGTTTCGATTCCATCTTTTTCCCTCTACGAGGACATTGCGAGCTCGAGGACTCGCGGATCGGCGATGCGGCCGGCGAGCGCCGATGCAGCGCAGGTGGCGGGAGAGGCCAGATAGATCTCCGCCTTCGGCGAACCCATCCGGCCGACGTAGTTCCGGTTCGTCGTGGAGATCGCGCGTTCGTGGTCGCCGAGCGTTCCCATATGGCCGCCGAAGCACGCCCCGCATCCGGGGGTATTGACGGCGCAGCCCGCCGCGGCGAGCGTCGTGAGAATGCCCTCTTGCGCGGCCTGCATCCAGACTTTCTGCGAACCGGGGTTTACGATGACGCGCAGGTTTGGGGCGATCTTCTTCCCGTCGAGGATCTTCGCGACGATGCGAAGATCGTCGATGTAGCCGTTCGTGCACGAACCGATGAAGACTTGATCGACCGGCAGGTCTTCGCGCGTCACCTGCGAGATCGGATGGACGTTGTCCGGCGTGTGCGGACAAGCGATCTGCGGCTCGAGCTCGCCGACGTCGATCGAGATCGTGCGCTCGTAGACCGCGTCGGGATCGGCCCGCTCGACGATGAACGGACGATCCGTCCGCTCCTTCACGTAGGCGATCGTCTTTTCGTCGGCGTGGAAGATGCCGTTCTTCGCACCCGCCTCGATCGCCATGTTCGCCATCGTGATGCGCCCGGTGATCGAGAGCTCGTCAACGGTCGAGCCGTGGTACTCGATCGCGCGATAGGTCGCACCGTCGATCCCCAGCTCGCCGACCGTGCGCAGCATAATGTCCTTCGCGAAGACCAGCCGCCCGGGCGTTCCGCTGTAGACGAGTTTGATCGACGCGGGAACCTTGAGCCAGACCTCGCCGAGCACGAACGCTGCGGCGATGTCGGTCGAGCCCATTCCCGTTGCGAAGGCTCCGAATGCGCCGTACGTGCACGTGTGCGAGTCGCCGCCGACGATCAGCTCGCCCGGCGCAACGAGGCCTTCTTCCGGAAGGACGACGTGCTCGATGCCGCCGCGGCCGACGTCGAAGAAGTGCTCGATCTCCTGCTCGGCCGCGAAGTCTTTCATTAACTTCGCGAGCTTTGCGGACTGCGCGTCCTTCGCCGGCACGAAGTGGTCGGCGACGAGCGCGATCCTGCTCGGATCGAAAACTTTCGTCGCGCCCTTCATCCCGCGCATCACGCCGATGGCGACCGCCGCCGAGAGCTCGTTCGCGAGCACGAGGTCCACCTTCGCGTTGATGATTTGGCCCGGCTCGACGCTTTGGAGTCCCGCGTGGCGCGCCAGAATCTTCTCGGTAAGTGTCATGCCCATGATACGAGGAGTATAAGGCGAAGTAAGGCCCGGGACCTTTGACGATGAACGACGAGCGGGAATTCGGCTTCGCGACGCGCGCTCTCCACGCCGGCACTCCTCCGGACCCGGCAACCGGCTCGCGCGTCGTGCCGATCTATCAAACGGCCGCGTACGTCTTCGGCTCGACCGAGCAGGCGGCGGAGCTCTTCGCGCTGCGCGGCTACGGGCATATCTATAGCCGCATCAGCAACCCAACCGTCGCCGCGTTCGAGGAGCGCATGGCGAGCCTCGAACGGGGCCTCGGCGCGATCGCATTCTCGAGCGGTTTGGCCGCACAGCTTTGCACCGTGCTCTCGCTCGCGCAGGCCGGCGACCACATCGTCTGCACGCAGAACGTTTACGGCGGAACCGTGACCCAGCTCACGGTCACGATCAAGCGCATGGGGATCGAGACGACGTTCGTTCCCGTCGACGATATTGCGGCGATGCGCGACGCCATTCGTTCGGAGACGAAGCTTCTTTTTGTCGAGACGATCGGCAACCCGTCGGGCACGGTCGCGAACCTGCGGGCCGCCGCCGAGCTCGCGCACGCCGCGGGCATACCGCTGGTCGTAGATAACACGTTCGCGACACCGTACTTCTGCCGTCCGATCGAGCAGGGCGCCGACGTCGTCGTCCACTCGGCGACGAAATTCATCAACGGCCACGGAACGTCGATCGGCGGCGTGCTCGTCGAGTCGGGGAAATTCCCCTGGTCGAACGGCCGGTTTCCGCTCCTCTCCGAGCCGAGCCCCGGCTACCATCAGAAGGTATTCACGGAGACGTTCGGCGAGTACGCCTTTCTCATGCGGGCGCGAGCCGAGGTTCTGCGCGACGTCGGCGCGGCGATGGCGCCGTTCGATGCGTGGCTGCTCCTGCTCGGACTCGAGACGCTCCCGCTCCGCATGGAGCGCCACGTCGCGAACGCTCGCGAGGTCGTGGCGTTTCTGAAGGCGCGCCCCGAGATCGCGTGGGTGCGCGAGCCGCAGATGGGATCGATCTTCACGATCGGCCTGCGCTCCGGACGCGAAGGCGCGCGACGCTTCATCGACGCGCTCGAGCTCTGGAGCCACCTCGCCAACGTCGGCGACTCGAAGAGTCTCGTGATTCATCCCGCATCCACGACGCACTCGCAGCTCTCCGACGAGGAGTTGCGGAGAGCCGGCGTCGAGCCGGAGTCCGTCCGCCTATCGGTCGGCCTCGAAGACGTCGCCGATCTTCTCTGGGATCTCGGCAACGCGCTCGACGCGGCGGGCGCGGGGTGATCCTCGCGACCGTCGCAGCGCGGCGTGCGCTGCTCGATCGCGTCAAGAGCGTAGCGGTCGTCGGTGCGTCCCGCAATCCGGCGCGGCCGAGTTACACGGTCTTCTCGTACCTGCGCCGTCAACGGGGCTACGAGGTGACGCCGATCAATCCGACGATCGCCGATATCGACGGCGTCAAAGCCTACCCGTCGCTCGCCGCGTACGCCGCCGAGCACGGTCCGCCCGACGTCGTCGACGTCTTTCGCAGGCCCACCCACCTGCTCGGCATCGTCAACGAAGCGATCGCCGCCGGCGCAAAGGCGATCTGGCTGCAGTACGGCGTCGTTGACGACGCGGCGATCGCAGCCGCCGATCGCGCGGGGCTCGACGTCGTGATAGACCGCTGCATGAAGGTCGAGCACGCGCGCTTTCACGGCGGGCTTGCGACGGCCGGACTTAACAGCGGCTTGATTACCTCGCGAAGGCGCGCGCTCTAGGAACTTCCTACCTAACCAGTTGTTCGGCGTCGAGCGAACAGCCACGCGGCGGCGCGTCCGTCTGCCGACCGAGAAGAACGAGGCCGTCTTCAGTCTGCATCCCGGCATCGTCGGTCTGCAGCGCGACACACGACGAACGATTGGCAAGATCCACGTGCAAGAGCGATCCGGCGATGCTCCACGGCAGCGTCGTTCGCTCGGGCCCGACGACGCGCGTGCGCAGCCACGGCGGCCCGGCGAACGGGCCTCCGGCGCGGGCGTAGTACTGCGACGTTAGTTCGGTCATGCCGTACTCCGCGACGATCTCGCCGGCCCCGATGCCGAGTGCGGACGATAGCGCCGCGTAGAGCTCCCCGCGATCCACCGCTCGCCTGCGGCCCTTAAAGCCGCCGGTCTCCATGATGCGCGAGCCCGCCGGCAGCGCGAACCTCGCGCCGCGCGCGGCCAGCGCTTCCAATAGGTCCGCCGCTGCGAAGGCCGTGGCGGCGATGCAGACCGGCTGCCGCTCCGCGATCGCCGCGCGCAGATCGCGCTCGAAACTCTCGACGAGAAGCGCATCGCCCCGCACGTACCACCCGGTCCGCCCGTCGCCGCGCGCCTCCGCAACGCGCGCCATCATGTAACCCAGCGAAGAGCGCGGCCGCTCCGCGGGGTTTGGGAGCAGGTTGAGATAGCGCAGCTGCGCGCCGTCGCGCAGTGCGAAGCGGTCGAAGCCGGCGAGCAGCGCCGCGTCGTAGAGAGCGGCCGATTCCATGTAGTGCAGTCCGCCGGCGCCGCGCGTCGTTCCGCTCGTCTCGAAGACGAGCGCCGCGCGCTCGACGGGAAAGGTCGCTACGGCCGCCTCTTTGAACGCTGCGACCGGAACGGCGGGAATCTCTTCCCACGATTTGAGTGCGGAGGTTACCCCGAGCGCCGCGCAATAGCGCGCGTACGGCTCGTTATGGCGTCGCTGAAAATCGAAGAGCCGCAACGCGAGATCGTTGAAGTCCGCGTCGCTTATTGCGTCGCCGCGCTCGCGCCACGCTTCGATGACGCCGAGAATCTCGGCATCGATCGCCATCGCTTCCTTCTCGTAGCTCACGCGTATCTCACGCTCCGTCCTTCGACTCCGCTGCGCCCTTCGACTTCGCTCAGCCCTTCGACTCCGCTCAGGATGACATGCGGAGTTCCGCTTAGCCCTTCGACTTCGCTCAGGGTGACAAGGCGGAGTTCGACTGATGACAGATTTTCCTTAGCGCCTGCGCGAAGCGCAGTCCTGAGCGACGCTGAGCTTGTCGAAGCGGAGTCGAAGGGTCAGGGTGACGTAGGGGTGGGGCGGGGTTACGAGACGAGTTCGATTACCGAGAGTTCGGCTGCGTCGCCCGAGCGGACGCGGGTCTTCGTGATCCGCGTGTAACCGCCGGAGCGTCCCTTGAGAGCCGGCGCGATCTGC
>DATKMJ010000029.1 GCA_035541935.1 Candidatus Binatia bacterium
TGCGAAGACGCGCATCTACGTCAACCCGACCGGCCGCTTCGTCGTCGGCGGGCCGAAAGGCGACGCGGGTTTGACCGGGCGGAAGATTATCGCGGACACCTACGGCGGCATGTCGCGCCACGGCGGCGGAGCCTTCTCGGGAAAGGATCCGACGAAGGTGGATCGTTCCGGCGCATACGCCGCGCGCTGGGTCGCGAAGAACGTCGTGGCGGCAGGGCTCGCCGACCGGTGCGAGGTGCAGGTGGCCTACGCGATCGGCGTGGCCGAACCGGTGAGCGTGCTCGTCGAGACGTTCGGTACCGGACGCATCGCCGAGGAGCAGATCGCCAAAGCCGTCACCGAGGTCTTCGATCTGCGCCCTGCGGCGATCATCCATCACCTCGACCTGCGCCGGCCGATCTACAAGCAGACCGCGGCGTACGGCCACTTCGGGCGCCCCGACCTCGACCTTCCGTGGGAACGGCTCGATCGCGTCGAAGCGATCCGCCAAGCAACTTCTTATGATGGAGAACAAATGCGTGTTCCGAACTTTGCGCGCTAATTCCGCAGCGGCCATCGCCGCCGCGCTGCTCTTGACGATCTCGCTCGCGCCGGCGACCGCAACGACGCTCGTGCCGTCGCAGACGTTCAAGTCCGGGACGAAGATCGCGACGGTCCTCGAGGCGAAGGTCGACTCGACGAATCTCTCGTACGGCGATAAATTCAAGCTGAAGATCGTAGATACGTCGCTGCCGGCGCTCGAGGGTTCGGAGATCGTCGGCTATGTGACCGATGTGACGCAGCCATCGGGCACGACGAGAGCCCGCATCGGATTCTTTCTGACGACGATCCACCTCTCGAACGGGACGAAGAAGAGCATTAGCGCCTACGTCGTCAGCAAGCGCGTCGTTCAGTACAACCCGTCGGCCCAGTACGCGCAGCGCCAGCAGGTCGCGCCGATGACCGGCGTGCCGAACGGAACGGTGACGCCGGGGCCGATCGCGTGGCAGATGCGCCTGGGCAACGGCCCTTCCACGGTGCGGCAGAACAGCTCGCCGTCGCTCGGAGGCTACGTCTATGCGCTCGGACCGCACGAGCCGATCGTCGTTCCGGCCGGCGCGCCCGTGACGGTCGAACTTCAGGAGCCGCTGACGATTCCGTAACCGCTCACGCGGTCAGTTTGAATCGGCCGCGGCTCGAGAGCAGCGGCTTCCAAAGGTCGCCAATTCGCGCGACCCGCTCCGGCACGTTGAAGATCGTGAAGTCGCCCGGCTCGCAGCCGGCGGCTAACTCTTCCCACGTGACCGGCGTCGAGACCTTCGCCTCTTCGTTTGCGCGCACGGAGTAGATCGAAGCGAGCGTCTTGCCCCACGCGTTCTGATTGTAATCCACGAGGACGCGGCGTTTCGGACGCTTCGCGATCGTATATTCGGCGGTGAGCACGTCGGGATGCGCTCGCGCGATCTGTTGGCCAATTTCTTTGGCGATCTCCCACACTTCGTGCTGCGTCGGGCCGCTCTCAATCGCGACGTAGATGTGGACGCCCTTGCTGCCCGTCGTCTTGACGAACGGCTTCATGCGAAGGCCGCGAAGAACGTCGCCGACGATGAGAGCGCCCTCGCGCACGACCGAGAACGGCGTCTCCGCCGTCGGGTCGAGGTCGAAGTGAATGTAGAGCGGGCGATTCGGCGCCTCGCACAACGAGTACCACGGGTTGAGATCGATGCAGCCGAGGTTGATCATCCAGAGCAGCGACGCGCGATCGTCAATCACCGCGAAATCTATGACGTTTCCCGAGCGGTGCTCGATCGAGCAGGTGCGGATCCACTCCGGACGTGGCGACGGCGTCCGCTTCATGTAGAAGAAGTCGCCGGTGACGCCGTGCGGGTAGCGCTTCAACACCATCGGACGATCGGCGACGTGCGGCAGCAGCGCCCCGGCGACGCGAAGATAGTAGCGAAGTAGATCGCCCTTCGTCGCTCCCAGCTTTGGAAAGTAGACCTTGCGCAAGTTGGTCAGCGCGACGCGCCGCCCGTCCACCTCGACGGCAGCATCGTCCACGCCGGTCGGAATCGGCGCCGGCTCGGCGGCGCGCTTTGACTGCCTCGGCACGACGCCTTATACTCGCACGGGAGGGTAGGCTTCCTGGCCGTGGAACCCCCGTCCGCCGGTCCGGATTAGCTCAGTTGGTAGAGCAGCTGACTGTTAATCAGCGGGTCGTTGGTTCGAGTCCAACTCCGGGAGCCATTTCAAACCCTTGCACCGCAAGGGTTTGTTCTTTTAAATGATCACCTTCGTCATGACGCCTTTCGGGAACATGTCGTCGACGTCCATGAGGCGGTGCGCGATCCCTTGCTGGTGTGTGTACAGCGCTAGTTGTTCGAAGGTCTTC
>DATKMJ010000030.1 GCA_035541935.1 Candidatus Binatia bacterium
CATAGTTGCGGGAGCGGCGGATGCATCCCGCGGCAGAGCAGGATCGGCCGCCCGTGCTCGTACGGCATCTGGTACGGCGAGCGCCCGAACCAGCCGACGACGCGAACCGAATCGCAGATCGGCGACCACTTGGCGGGATCGGCGTTGATCGCGAGCACGACCGAGCCGTCGCGGCCGCGTGGCCCCCAGAGGTAGTATTGGTTGTTTCCGCTCAGCGCCGGCGGAAGGTTCGTTCCGAAGAAATCAATCGCCGCGGCTTCGCCGTAGTTCGAGGCGACGATCGCGAGCTTCGCGCGATCGGCCGGCGAGAGCGCACCGTAGAGCTTATCAACGTGGCCCGCGAGCTCGCGCCAGCCGAATTCGTCCGAGAGCATCTGCATCAGCGGCGCGCCGACGCCCGCCGCTTCGACCGGACGCGGCCGGTACGACATGTGATCCATCATCTCCGCCAGACGATGCGGCGGAAGCACCGGCAGCACGAGCGGCAGCGCGGCCGCGCCGTTCGCGGCCGAGAGCACGGCCCAGAGGGCGACGAGCACGCGCGGCAGGCGGGTGCAGGCGGCGGCGCCGAGCGCGAAGACCGTCGAGTACGCGCCGGCGAGATAGTAGCTCTTGCCGTGGGTGGCGAGAATGAAGATCGCCATCACCACGAATGCAATCGCCAAGAAGCGGAAGCGCGCGAGCCGCGCCGAGACGAACGGCGCGACGATGCCCGCGATCCAAAGCGGCGCGAGCAGAAAGTTCATCGAGAGCATCTGCGCGATCGTGAACTGCAGCGGCGTTCCGGTATAGTTGCCGGGATTATCGTTGCGGACGAGCTCGAGGAATGGAAATCCGTGCGCCGCCTGCCAGAGCACGTTCGGAAGCGCGAGCGCGGCGGCGATCGCTACGCCGATCCAGAGTTCGCGCGAACGCAGGAGCGAGCGCGGGCCGGCGAGCGCGATCCCGATCGCGAGACCGATCGCCCAAAAGAGAATGCCGTACTTCGCTTCGAACGCAACGCCGGCGACGACGCCGGCCCAGACGAGCGCGCGCGGCTCCGAACGAACGATCGCGAGCGTCACGAGGTAGGCGACGCCGGTGAACGCGAGCGGCTCGAAGGTCGAGGTGGAGAGCGTCGCCGTCATCGCGGTCACCAGCGCCGCCGCCGCCGCCGCGACCGCCGCGAGCCACGCGCCGCGCGTCGTCGCGCCGAGCAGTTGCGCAAACGCCACGGTCAACGGAACGAGAAAGACGGCGGCGAGTACCGCCGGAATTCGCAGGAGCCAGATGTGAATGCCGGTCGCCTGCGTCAGCGCCGCGAGGAGCGGAACGAGCGGCGGCTGATCCACGTAGCCAAACGCCGGGTGGCGTCCGCAGATGATGAAGTAGAGCTCGTTGCGAAACGCGTCGTACTGGCCGGCGACGGCCAGGTGCACGATCGCAACGACGGCGGCGACGGACCACGCGGCCCAGCGCGCGCCCTTGCTCATCGCGCTTACGGCGGGGGCGGCCAGATGGCGACTCCGGTTGGATAGGTCGTCTTACCCCACCCTTGGTTGATCGACCCGAGCACCGTTCCGCCCGGGTAACTAAGGATCTCGATCTGATCGAAATTCGAGACGAAGATGTGCGAGCGGCTCTTGTCGAATGCGATCCACGCCGCGCCGTTCGGAACGGAGATCTGTTGCACGAGCTTGCCGTCGCTCTCGGCGTAGACCTCGATGATGCCGGCGCCGTCGCAGGCGAGCAGATCGTTAGAACCGTCCTCGAGGAGGCCCCACGGCTCGGGATAGTTGACGCCGAGATCCTTCGCCTTGCCGCGAGCGTGCGCGAACGCGGCAATCTTGCCGCCGTCGCTGCCGGGCGCTTCGTACGAGACGTAGATCGTCTTCGAGTGATGGTGCAGCGCGATGCCGTACGCCTGAAAACTCTTGAGGTGCAGCACGCGCGCCGGCACGCTCGCCCCTGGCATATAAACGGAGACCGAACCCGGCGAAAAGTAGCCGATCGGCGCGATGTTCGAGACGTACATCGTGCCGTCGCTGCCGACGGCAACGTCGAACGGAACCCACTTCGCCGGCACGATGTAGCGCGAGTAGATCGTCGAGCCCTTCGGGTAGATCTTGATGTCGCCGGCCGCCGGGCCTTCGGTCGCAACGCCCTCGTCGGTGACGTAGAGATTGCCGGCGGCGTCGGTCGTCATGCCGTCGGGTCCGTCGCTATCGGCGATCTGGCCGACGAGCGTCGCCTTCAGCCCCTGCATCGAGAAGATGTCGATGTTGCCTAAGAACGGATCGGCGACGTACAGGAGCTCTTTGGCGGACTTTGCGTTCGGCGAGATCCAACTCGGCGCGCGCCGCGCCGAGGTTGGCGGAAGCACTCCAGTCGTGTCCGGGCTCGCGTTCCGAGCGCCGCAGCCCGACGCGGCGAGAACGATGCCGAGCACGAGCGCAAGTCGAAGCGACGGAACCTTCATGCGGCGCCACTACTCCGGAGCGCGCGGCCGCACCCGCTTGGCGTTAGGGAACGGTGTAGATTTGGCCCGTTTGCAGCCCTTCGATGCTTTTTGAGTAGGCGAGGGCGACGAGCCGAACCGGCACCGGAACGTAGCCGCGAAAGTACGGACCATACTCCTGCGCCGATTCCTCGAGCACGGTCGGGCTTACCGCGTTGATGCGGTGCGCCGGAAGCTCGATCGCGGCGGCGCGCACGAAGCTCTCGAGCGCGCCGTTGACCATCGAGGCCGACGCGCCGTACCGAATCGGATCGCGCGAGAGAATTCCCGAGATTAACGTGAACGAGCCGCCCTGCTGCACGCGTTCGTGCCCCGCCAGCACGAGATTGACTTGGCCCATGAGCTTATCGCGCAGCCCGACGTCGAACTCTTGCGCCGTCATCGTCTCGAGCGGGCCGAAGTGTACGTTACCGGCGCAGCACGCGACGGCGTCGAGTTTGCCCGCGCGCTCGTAGAGGTCGCGCACGCTCGCCGGATCGGCGATGTCGACGCGGAGGTCGCCGCTCGAGCGACCCGCGGTTACGATCTCGTGCCGAGCCGAAAGTTCCGCGGCGACGGCCTTTCCAATGGTGCCGCTCGCGCCGACGATGAGTATCTTCATAGCCCACCTGAACCCACGCACGCTTTGCGGCGGTTGCAGGGTGCGTGGATGCCGACGTCATCGTCATCGGCGCGGGGACGGCAGGTTTGGCGGCAGCGCGCAGCCTCGGGAGCCGGGGCATTCGCGTTCACGTGCTCGAGGCTCGCGATCGCGTCGGAGGCCGCGCCTATACGATCGCGTCGCCCGGCGGCGGCCCGCCCGCCGAACTCGGAGCCGAGTTCATCCACGGTAGCGGCGACGAGACGAAGCGGCTGCTGCACGAGATCGGCAGCGGCGCGACCGAGACCAGCGACGACGCCTGGATCTGCAGCGACGGCGAACTGCAGCGCGAGGATGCGCGCTTTACTGAGGCCGCCGCGATCTTCCAGGAGAGCCTGCGCCTAGCGAGCGACGTCAGCGCCGCGGATTTCTTGCGGCGATACGCGCGCGACGCGGAGACGCGCGAGATTGCCGGTTGGGCGCGCGCCTTCGTCGAGGGATTCGAAGCGGCCGATCCCGCGATCGCGAGCGCGCGCGCGATCGGCGACGAGTTGCGTTCCGGGATCGATTCGAGCAGCGCGCGTCCGACCGGAGGGTACGGCCCGATCGTCGCGCACCTGCGCGACGCGTGCATCGCTGCCGGCGTCACCATCGCGCTCTCGACCGTCGTGCGGCGCATCGCATGGAGCGATGCGTCGGTTGCTGTGGGCGCGCGCACGGCGGACGGCGCGGAGCGGACGCTGCGCGCGCGCGCGGCGATCGTGACGCTTCCCACCGGGGTGCTGCGCGGCGACGGCGTTGCCTTCGATCCGGAACTGCCCCCCGAGAAGCGCGATGCGCTCGCCTTCCTCGAGATGGGACAGGTCGTCAAGGTCGCGCTTCGATTCACGACCCGTTTTTGGGAACGAATCCGCGGCGGACGTTACCGCGACGCGGCATTCTTTCATTGCGACGAACGACCGTTCCCGACGTACTGGACGCAGGTACCGGCGCGCGCCGATCTCATCGTCGCGTGGGCGGGCGGTCCGAAAGCGATCGCGTTGCGAGGCACATCGGAGGGGGAGCTCGTCGAGCTGGCCCGCAATGGATTCGGCGAAGTGTTGAACGAACCGGAGCTCGCGCGCAGCGAGTTCGCGAGCGGCACGCTGCACGACTGGAGCGGCGACCCGTTCGCCCGCGGCGCCTACAGTTACGTCGCGACCGGAGGCGAGCGCGCGCGCGCGTTCCTCGCCGCGCCCGTCGGGCGCGCGCTCTTCTTCGCCGGCGAAGCGACGTCGACCGACGGCCAGGGCGGCACCGTGAACGGAGCGCTGCAGACCGGCGAGCGCGCGGCGGAGGAAGTTCGTGCAGCACTTGCTTAGCACGTGGTCGAGCTTCTATATCATGACGGGTTCGGCGGCCGCGAGCCTGACCGGTTTGATGTTCGTCGTGATCACGCTCGTGACGACGCGCGAACGGAGCAACCGGGACGGCGTCGCAACCTTCAGCACGCCGACCGTCATGCACTTTGCCGGAGCGCTGCTCGTCTCGGCCGTCCTCGTCGCCCCGTGGCATTCGCTCTTTTTTGCCGCGCTCTCGACCGGATTGGTCGGGCTCTGGGGCGTCGGCTATCTCGTGCGCGTGACTTACCTGACGAAGCGTTTGACGATTTACCAGCCCGACACGGAGGACTGGATCTGGTATACGGTTCTTCCGTTCGTCGCCTACGGCACGATATTCTTAGGCTCGGTCACGCTCGAATGGCTGCCGGCGAAGTCGCTCTTTGCCCTCGCGGGCGGCGTCCTGTTGCTGATCCTCATCGGGATTCGTAACGCCTGGGACGTCGTCACGTTCCTCGTCATCGCCGATCGCTGAACGCCTCGAGCGCGGCGAGCGCCTCCGGCAGGTTCGCCCGGCCGTAACCAAAGCGCACGTGCTCGTCGCCGGCATCGAAGACCGTGCTCGGCAGGAGCAGCACGCCGCCCTCCTCCGCCAGTCGCGAACAGAACGCCTCGCTGCTCCCGCCGAGGTAGCGCGGGAAGGCAGTCGTGCCGGCGCGCGGACGGGTCCAGCTCCAGAGCTGCGAGCGGCGGCCGAAGAAGTCGTCGAGTAGATCTAAGTTCCTCGTGACGATCGCGCGCACGCGCGCGATCAGCGCGTCGCGCCTGCGTAGCCCGAGATCGGCGAGAAACTCGCTCGGCCCGCTGTTGCAGATCGTGAGGTAATCCTTGAACGCGGCGATTCGCTCGCGCAGCGGCCGTTCGCGCGTCGAGATCCAGCCGATGCGCAGGCCCGCCAGCCCGTAGGCCTTCGACATTCCGCCGAGCGAGATGCCTCGTTCGTAGAGATCGCAGACCGCGGGGATGCGCTCCGCCTCGCGCTCCGATCCGCGATAGACTTCGTCGCCGAAGAGCCAGCAGCCGTTCCGTCGCGCGATCTCGACGACCGCGTCCATGCGCGCTCTGTCGAAGGCGTATCCCGTCGGGTTGTTCGGCGTCGTGATGACGATCGCGCGCGTCGCCGGCCGGATCAGTCGCGCCAATTCGTCGGGGTCCGGCGCGCCTTCGCCGGCAAGGTCGGATCGCCAAAGCGTGACCTCGGCGCCGATCGCTTCGGCGAGCGAGTATTGCGATTGATAGGCCGGAGACTGCACGACGACGTGATCGCCCGGCTCGAGCGCGACGTTGGCGAACGCGAAGATCGCCTCTTGCGATCCGCCGTGCACGAGCACCGACTGCGGATCGCGGTGCTCGTAGAGCGACGCGATCGTCTCGCGCAGCGCGGGCGAGCCTTGCGACTCGATGTAGCCGAGTCGCAGCGCGCGCAGCCGCTCTTCGGCTCCCGGCTCGTACGCGAGGAGCTCGCCGATCGAGAGCGTTTCGGGGTCGCTCGAGCAGAGCAGATAGGGAGTCGTGAACTCGTGCCGGGCAAAGTAACGCTCGAGCGCGAACGGTCGGGGTTTCACGCAGGTGCGTTTGGAGGTCAGCGATGCCGCATCCCGCCGCCGCCGGGAAGATCAGGGTCGTCGTCAACGACAAGATGCAGCGCGGCTACGTTTACTACCGCACGGAGCCCGTCGCGCGGAACTTTGCGCCGGGCTTCACGCCGGATCTGACGCCGAAGGAGATGCTCGCGCTCGGCGTCTTCGGCGGCAGGTACATGACCGACTGCCGCGCGGAGTTCCCGGCGTCGTGGTTCGCGCGAGCGAGGCTCTGCCCCAAAAGACACGACCCCGCGCTCAATTATTTCGGCGTCAACGCGTCGCAGCCGCTGCGCGAGTGGCGGCGCAAGGGCTGGATTCATCCGCAAGACCCGCGCGGATGGTTTCAGTGGTACTGCCGGTACTACATGGGCCGGCGCAGCGACGACGACGATCGGCAGATACGGCGTTGGCACGCGATCAGGCGGCACGCCGGGGCGATCGCGAAGAACTGCGCGCCGCGCGATCTCACCTGCCGGCGGCGCCAGCGGCAAGCGCTGCTCCACTGGGCCTACGACAGTAGAAGAATTTAGATCGTGCGGAGCATCGTGACGCTGATATGATTGCCGCTCTCGGCCTCGCGCTCGACGCAGAGCTCCGAGGCGAGTTGGCCGACGATGAAGAGTCCGCGGCCGCGCTCGCTCAGCACGTCGTCGGGGAGATGCGCCTCGGTTAGGATCAGCGGGGGGCCGGAGTCGATCACGTGGAGCACCATCGCCTCGTCGCTGAGGACGATGGAGATCTCGACCGGACCGGGGGCGTGGCGGACGACGTTTCCCAGCAGCTCTCCGAAGATCAGCTCGGCCCGGTCTATGAAGTCTCCGTTCTCGTTGACGCTCTGCAAGAACGCGACGAAGTGCGAGCGCGCACCGACGGCCGCGCGCGCGTCGTCAACGTAGAGCGTCCATGCCGGAGGTCCGCTAACCATCGCTCGTAATTCGCTTTTCCTCGACCGGGGCTCATACCTTCGAGCGGAGTGCGGAGGCGCCGCCGGTCGAGGAGCAGAACGAACGCGCTGCCGGCACGATGCAGAGAAAGATACTCCCGTCAATTGCTGCCGCGGCCGCGGCGATGCTGTTGACGGCTCAGGCGCAAGGGCCGCGTCAGGACGCCCAGGCGGCGGCGCTGCTGGCGAAGCATCGCGCGTACGTCGGCTGGCAGTTCGGCGACGGGACGTTCAGGACGATGCGCATCACGGGCTACATCACCGACGAGAGCGGCGAGAAGACCGTGAACTTCACGCAACTGTGGGAGGGCGCGCTCTACCGCCAGACCTACGAGCTTCCCAAACGACCGGGTATCAGCGAGCAGAGCGGCTTCACCGGCAACCTTTTCTGGAGGACGGATATCAACGGCTTCACGACGCCGGTCTACGGCGACGAAGCCAAGTACCTCGCGTCGATTACCGCGCTGCAGCAAGAAGGCACGACCGAGCTTCCCGCGACCTACGTCGAGAACAAGACGATTGACGGGAAACTCGCCGGCATCGTGCGCGTGACGATGGACCGCGGCGACGCGATCGACCTCGCCGTCGATCCCGAGACGGGAGCCTACGTTCAGGCGACGGTCGATCCGGGCGGCGCATACGAAGCGACGTTCCACATCCTCTCGTATGCCGACGTGCTGCCCGGGAAGAAGATAATAGCGACATTCCGGATCGACGCGAACAAGCACGTGCACACGCACGCGACGTTCGAGCCGAACGTCGCGGTGAGCGACGCCGATCTCCATCCGCCGCCTCCGATCGCCTCGTGGAGCTTCGAAAACCACGATCCGTATCCGATCGCGCTCACCCCCTCACGCATTCTGATCGACGCAACGGTGAACGGCGTCAAGGGGCGCTTCATTCTCGACACGGGCGCGAGCTCGATCTTCCTCGACGACCGCTTCGCCGACCAGGCGAACGCGCAGGCGCTCAGCGGCAGCGGAACGACGCATACGCTCTACGGGAACGTCAAGAACCGCGTGCGGCGCGTCGAGACGATCGCCTTCGGCGGGGCGACGCTCCACAACGTGCTCGTCTACACGCAGAACTTCTCCGGCAGCGACTATCGCGGCCTCGATCGGAAAGGCTACGCGGGGCTCGTCGGCTTCGACCTCTTTGCCGGCGCGATCGTCAAGCTCGATATCTATGCCTCGAAGATGACGATCCTCGATCCCTCGGCCGATCTCTCCGGCGTGCACGGCTTACCCCTGATCGTCGATCTCTCCGAGGGGATTCCGGCGGTCCCGATGACGCTCAATAAGACGATTCCGGTCAACGTCTATCTCGATACGGGCAATCCGGGCATCATCTTCTTCGGCCCGGATCTGGTCCACAAGCGGAACATCAAGATGTTCAGCGGCTGCGCCAACATCGAGAGCCTGACGATCGGGCCGATCACATACGCGGGGGAGCAGGCCTGCGAGTGGAACTTCGCTGCCAACAACATGCTCGTCGGCTACGATTTCCTGCGCCACTTCGATTACGTCTTCGACTACCCGCACGGCCGAATAATCCTGACGCCCAACAAGAACTAACGAGGAGGATTCGCATGCAGCTCAATCGCGCGGCGTTTCTGGCGGGTTCGCTCGCCGCCGGCGCCCTTCTCCCCAAGGCGGCGTTCGCCGCGACCGGCGGCGAGTCGGAGCAGAGCGCTCCGCCCGAGCGCCTGCTCGGGCAATTGATGGCCGGGAACAAGCGCTTCGTGGACAACGATTTTCCGGCGATGGACCGCTCCGCGACGAGGCGCGAGCTGCTCGTGGATAGTCAGGCGCCGTTCGCCGCGATCCTCGGCTGCGCCGACTCACGCGTGATTCCGAACTTGATCTTCGTGCAGGGGCTCGGCGACCTCTTCGTGGCCCGCGTCGCGGGAAACTTTCCCGACGATCTCGTGACCGCCTCGCTCGAGTACGCCGTCGAACATCTCGGAACGCGACTCGTCATGGTGCTCGGTCACCAAAACTGCGGCGCGGTTAAAGCGGTCTACTCCGCGATCGAGCACAAGTCGCCGCTCCCGCCGCACCTCTCGACGATCGAGCGGCTGATCGCGCCGGGGATCGAGAGCGTCGTCGCGGCCCGCGGCACTCTCGACGCCGCGATCGCGGCGAACGCGCGCGCGAGCGTCCAGGTGCTGAAGACGACGCCGCCGGTTCTCGCCGAGAACGTGAAATCGGGGAAGGTGCTCGTCGTCGGCGGCATCTACGAACTGGGAAGCGGCAAGGTGCGGCTGCTCGAGTAGCCGCTACGTACCGGCGTCGGCTCCCGCGTGAAAGACGAACTTCACGATCAATCGGTCGAGCGTCGCACCGGCCGCTGGGCTGCCGTAGTTGACGAAGAGCTCGTTGCCTTGCGCGAAGCGCTGGTGAAAGGCGATGGCGAGGTTGTTGCCGATCTGCGTGGCGAAGCCGCCGTAGCCGTTGATGTCGCGTAATTGTACGGTCAGCGAGCTCTCGTTGCTGATGTCGTAGCCCAGGCCGACGCGCCGGAGCCATTGCGAATCGAGCAGGCCGGTGGAGAACGCGCGCTCGTAGGTGCCGTCGTACTCGAGCGCGAGCGTGAGGCCGCGCGCGAGCGGGCGGCTGGTCACGATCGTGAAGAGATGCACGTAGTCGTCGCCGTACGGACCCCACGAGTAGTTGACGTCGAGCGGCCGCGGCGTGCCGTCGCGGTAGCCGACCGGAATCTGGTAGAGGTTGTACGGCTGGGTGACGCCGTCGAGATAGCAGGGGTAGCCGGTGAAGCTGGACGTGTATAAAATTTGCCCGCTGCAGCCCGGTCCGGCGGGGATCGAGTACGAACGCAGTTGTCCGATCGCCTCGCCGACGCCGTTGAACGAGAACTGATCCTTCAGCAGCGCGTTGACGTACAGCTGCGTGTCGGCCTGGTGAACGACGCCGGAGTCGTCGAGAAAGCGGTCCGCCGCAAAGAAGACCGAGTAGCTCTTGAACGCGGGCGACGCACCGTTGACGTTCGCGAAGAACTGCGGTCCCCTGATGTCGGAGTTTGCCGTATACCCGTCGATCGGATTGTAGTTCGGCGAGATGTCGAGGTAGCCGCCGTTGAACTCGAGGTTGCCCTTGTGATGGTCTACGAAGAACTGTGCGAGATCGGCGTGTCCCTGCGGCACCCAGTCTCCGTTCTCGAACGAGTAATCGGCGAAGTAAATCATCCCGTTCTGCAAGTTGCGGGCCTCGAAGCCGTCTTCGATCGTCGTGTCGTATCCCGAGATGCTGTGGTTGGCGAAGACGCCGTCGCTCCAGTATAGGAACGATCCGCCCGGCGTCGCGTGCT
Organism: Candidatus Binatia bacterium; assembly: GCA_035541935.1. GTDB lineage: Bacteria > Vulcanimicrobiota > Vulcanimicrobiia > Vulcanimicrobiales > Vulcanimicrobiaceae > Cybelea. The sequence continues at coordinate 10,310 of DATKMJ010000030.1, forward strand.
CGAAGCCGTAGGCCTGATCGCTGAACGTGTTGTTGCTCGGTACGTCGTATCCATGGAACGTCAGGGCGCCGAAGCTCTGATCGCCGAACGTTCCCTCGACCTTCGCGCCGCTGTCGAACGGGCCGACCGAGGGCGAGTAGAAGACGAGGTAGGGCGGCTGCACGTCCGTTCCAGCCGGAGCGCGCGGCCCCGAGTCGGCGTTGATATACGAGGCGCCTTGCGAGAAGAACGGGCGATACTCGAGGAGCTGCCTTGGAAACTCCTGCGGCGCGATCGTCTGCTGGTCGATCTCGACGTTGGAGAAATCCGGATTGAGCGTGCCGACGAAGCGGATCGTCGGCGTCAGCGGATAGCTGATATCCCCACCGTACTGCCGCACGTTCATCGGCAAGAACGTTCCGTTTGCCTGCTGGAAGTAATCGCGGTCCGCGCCCATGCTCGCGAGCGCGTAGATGTCCGCGCGCGGCTTCGGCCGCGCGGCCGCCGCGGCGCCGAGATTCATTTCGCCGGCGGGCCAGAAGCGCGTGTCCGGCGTGAAGATCGGCCACGAGCCGCTCGGCGCGTCTTGCATGATCGGATCCCAGGCCCAGACCAGATGCTCGCCGCGCACGGCGATGCCGCGGACGAACTGCAAACGCCACGTCTGTTTGCCGGCGCGCGGCACGCGAATCACGTCGAGCGGGATGACGAGCACGGCGCTCCATTCCTTCTGCCCGATAGCGCCGGCCGCGCTCCACCGCGGCCGGAAGCGCACGTTCTCCGTCGCCTGTTCGTATCTGATGCCCCGCGGCGTCGCCTCGAAGTAGTAGGCCTGGCTGCCGGAATCGCTCGTGTCCACGCCGATGCCGACGAAGTCGTCGAGGCCGAAGCCGACGTCGTTCGTCGTCTCCGAAGCGGTGATCGGAATGCCGTCCTGTTCGGCCTTGAAAGCGACGTAGAGATTCTTGTCGTCGTACAGCAGGTAGGCCGTCGTCTTTACGACCGCGGGCGAGCGCGTCGTGACGTTCTCCCAAGGCCCGTCTCCGTTCGGCACCTCGCCCGCGGCCCAGGCCGGATCGGAGAGCGAGGGATCGAGGGCGAGCGGATGGGGCGCGCGAGCCGGCGCGAACGAGAAACGCTGCGTCACGGCGGCGCGAGCCGGCGCGCAGAGCGCGCCCGCCGCGAGCGAGACGCAAAGGACGAATCGAAGGAGCCTCACACCTCCGGCAAGTCTAACACCGGACGATGCGCCGCGCGCGCCGGTCGCGCGCGTTCGCGCGGAATTTGATGAGTCGTTGATGACGCGAGCCGATCTAGTGGTGATCGGCGCGCGGCCGGCTCTCGCGCGCGAGCATCTCGCCGGCGAGCTCGACGATGCCGTTCGCCGCGGCATCGAGCAGTAGGCGCCCCTTCTCGACGCTCGCCGCGGTCGGATCGCCCATCACGCCGCTCTCGCTCAACTGACTCCAATACTCCATCATCGCGAGCGGCCCGTCGCCGGCGATCAAATCGGTCCAGTAGTTCTTCGACGGACGATGCGAGAGCTCGCGAACGGCCTGGCTCATCTCGACGAGATCGGGGCGTAGCGCGAGATAGAGCGACGTCTCGAACTCGCAGGCGTGGTTCATCCCGCCGACCGGGTCGGATTCGCGAAGCGACTCGGCCGCCTCGCGCACGCCCGGCGCGGCCCAATAGTTGACGGCGGCCGCGAGCGCTCCCGTCTCGACCACGCAGAGGCGCGCGACGATGTCGGCAAACGGCGTGTTGCTGCCGTGCCCGTTGACGATGAGAATTCGGCGGAAGCCGTGGCGCGCGAGGCTCTTGCAGACGTCGAGACCATAATCAATGAAGGTGTGGGCGCCGATCGTCAGCGCGCCGGGAAAGTCCATGTGATGCGGACTATACCCGTGATTGATCGCGGGGACGAGCACGATGCGACCGCCGGCGCGCGATGCGGCGAGCTCGCAGACGCTCGTGCAGAGCAACAGATCGGTATCGATCGGAAGGTGCCGACCGTGGTCTTCGAGCGTTGCGATCGGAACGATCGCTACGCACGGACGCGCGGCGGCAGCCTTGACCTCCGGCCAGGTCATCTCGCCGTACCGGTATTTCTGCGCCATGCGGGCGTATTCTCGCCGCGAGTCGAATCGCCTTACGGACGGAGGAGCCGATCGAAATGAACGCGCGTCTGCCCGCTCTCCTTGCAATCCTCATCGTCACCGCGTGCTCCGGCGGCCCCGGTTCCGGCGCGATGCCCGCGCGCAGCGGTGCGATCGCTCCGCTCAGCGGTACGAGCCTCTCCGGCATTCACGTTTCGGGCAAGCATCTCGTGGACGGTTACGGCCACGTCCTTCATCTGCAAGGCGTGAACCGTTCCGGGACGGAGTATGCGTGCGTGCAGGGATGGGGCATCTTCGACGGCCCGAGCGACGCGTACTCGGTCGCCGCGATCGCGACGTGGAAGGTCAACATCGTTCGCGTCCTGCTCAACGAGGACTGCTGGCTCGGGATCAACGGCATAGATTCGCAGTACGCAGGACAGAACTACATCAACGCGATCGTCGCGTACGTCAACCTCCTGCACCAATACGGCATGTATGCCGAAGTCTCGCTGATCTGGGGCGCACCCGGAACGTACCAGGCGACCTACCAGCCCGCCGCGCCCGACGAGGATCACTCGCCGGCGATGTGGTCGAGCATGGCCGCGACGTTTAAAGACGACCCGAACGTGATCCTCGCCCCTTGGGGTGAGACGACGGTCGGCTGGAAGTGCTTCATGCGCAAAGGCTGCGACAATCAGGCGACCTACGGCCCGAGCAATGCGTTCTACCGCACGGCCGCGATGCAACAGGCGGTCAACCTCATGCGCAAGGCGGGGTACACCGGGGTTATCTCGATTCCGTGCATAGATTATGCGAACGCGTGCGGCAAGATCGACGGATCGAAATACAATGGATCGACCTGGCTCGAGTCGCGGCCGAAGGATCCGCAGCATCAGCTGATTGCCGAGGCCCACGTCTACGGCAAGAACCTCTGCGATACGGTGGACTGCTTCAACTCCAGCATGCGCCCGATCACGAACGTCGTGCCGATGATCTTCGGCGAGACCGGCGAGACCTACGACGGCAGCGACTGCGACGCGAGCTACATCAAGACGTTCATGACCTGGGCCGACGCGCACGGCGTCGGCTACGAGGCCTGGACGTGGGATGCGTGGGGAGGCTGCGGCGTGCTCATCGAGGATTACGACGGAACGCCGTCGTCGCCGTGGGCGACCTGGGTGCAGCAACACTATATCGGCAGTTGACGCCTTCGCAGGAACAGCGGCGCGCGCTGCGCTTCGTCGCGATCGTCGGCGTCGTCAACCTCTTCGCCGACTTCACGTATGAAGGTGCGCGCGGAGTCGGCGGCGCCTTTCTCGGTCATCTCGGCGCGAACGGCGCCGCCGTCGGCGCGATTGCCGGCGGCGGCGAGCTGGCCGGGTACGCAATTCGCTTCGCGGCCGGCGCGATTGCCGATCGCGCCGGTCTCTACTGGATCGAGATCTGGGCCGGATACGCGATCAACATGCTCTGCGTGCCGGCGCTCGCACTCGCCGGCAGTTGGCCCGCTGCGGCCGGTTTGATGATCGGCGAGCGCGTCGGGCGCGGCATACGCAAGCCGGCGACCTCGGCGATGCTCGCCGAGGCCGGAACGCACGTGGGAAGCGGGCGCGTCTTCGGGATCAACGAGGCGCTCGATCAGACCGGCGCGACGCTCGGCCCGCTCCTCGTCGCGTTCGCGATCGCGCGCGGCGGCTTCACGATCGGCTTTGCGGCGCTGCTCGTTCCCGCGCTGCTCACGTTGGCGTTTCTCGGCGTCGCAACGATTGCGGGACGGCCGTTCGTGCCTGCCCCGGCTCGCGATGGCGGCCGCGGCGACGCGGTGCTCGACCGCGCGGCCTTCCGGCGATACGCGATCGGCGGCGCGCTCGTCGCGGCGGGCTACGTGGACTTCGCGTTGATCGCCTTTCGCTTTCAGCGCGATCACGTCGCCGGCGCCCCCGCGATCTCGATCTGGTTCGCGGTGGCGATGGCCGTCGGCGCGATTGCCGCGCCGATTCTCGGACGCTGCTTCGACCGCTGGGGCAATGCCACGATCGTCATCGCGCTCGCCGTCGCGTCGGCCGCGACGCCGCTCGTCTTCCTCGGCCGAGGGGCGTTCGCGGAGAGCGGCATCGTGCTATGGGGGCTCGGCCTGGCAGCGCAGAGCGCGCCGCTGCTCGCGCTCGTCGCGAGCGTTAGCGCGCAGCGAAGAAGGGCGACCGCATTCGGCCTCTACGACCTCGTCTTCGGAGCGGCGTGGTTTGCGGGAAGCGCGGTAGCCGGTCTTCTCCTCGACCGATCCCTTCTCGCGCTCGCAATATACTCGACGGCGCTGCAATTGAGCGCGATACCGTTCTTTGCGGTCAGGAGCGGTAATTCTCACGTTCTTCCGCGGTGATTCTCAGATCGTGCGTACGATTGGCCGGTGAAGGAGCTTGCCGGGAAGCTAGCCCGAGGGTTGGCCGCGTCCGCGGGCGCTGCATTTCTGACCGCCTGCGGCGTTTCGATGCTGCCATCCGCGGCGACGCCCGCGTCCCCTTCGGATCCCCCGAAGGTCAGCCGATACATTTACGTCGCAGACCGGTCGCGTAAGAAGCTCCTGGTCTATCCCGCGTACGAACCGAATCCGCAGCCGATTCGCGTCGTCGGGAAGGCCGATGGAATCGTCCAACCCGGTGGCGTCGCGGTCGATCCATCCGGCAACGTCTACGTCGCAAACGGCGACGGCGACGACGTCCTCGAGTTCACGTCGGGTGCCGCCGCGTTCGTAAAGAAATTCACGGTGCAACTTAGCCATCCGGTGAACGTCACGGTCGACGACGGCGGCACGGTCTACGTCGTGGACCAAAACGATCACTACCCCGGCGGCGCGAACTCGGCCGTCGTCGAGTATCCGAAGGGCTCGACCCAACCGAACATGGTGCTGCTCGATCCGAGCCCGGCCCTGCATCCGCTGCGCGGCGTCGCGGTGGACGAGCACGGTCACGTCTGGGCATCGACGAGCGAGAGCACCGATATCTGGCCGCCGCCGAAGGGCGACTGCCAAGCGCCGCCCGACAACGAGGTCTACGAGTTCATCTTTCCGACGCTCATGATCATCGCAAAGCTTCGCGCGAACACGCAAGTGTGGGGGCTCGCGCTCGAGCACGAGCGGCTCTACGCGTCGGATTTTTGCAGCGGCAGCGTGCAGAAGTATCGCACGTCGACGCAACGGCACACCGGGGCGGTGCGGAGCTCGTTCGCGGAACCGATCTACCAAACGATCAGCCGCGACCATCTGCTCGTCGTTCCCTGCGCGGGCGGACGGTCGAACGGCTACGTCGCGGTAATAGCAAGGTCCGCCGCGATCGTTACGATCACCGGCGGACTTGTCAAACCTATCGGGGCCGCCGCCGGCCCCTAAGGTTGTATTGACAACCGTCGATGCAAGAGATAGCATTGACGGGTGTCGATGCAACGTTGCTCTGCGCCTGCGAGGGTGAGTAGAAGGGACTTTAGGCCGACCGCCGAGCTCCTGAGGGCCGTTGCGGATCCTTACCGGCTCGTTATGCTTGCCACGCTCGCTGCCAGCGAGCACGAGGTTTGCGTCTGCGACTTTACCGACGCGCTGCCCTTGAATCAGCCTACCGTCTCACATCACCTTCGTACTTTGCGCGAGGCCGGCTTGGTAGCGTGCGAACGCCGCGGAACGTGGGTGTATTACCAACTCGCGCCTGGCGCGGCAGAACGCCTCAGCGCTGCGCTGGGAGCGATTTTCCGAACGAAAGCCTACGATGCTGCTTCGGCGTAGCGCCGCAGAAGCGCTCGGCACCGCGTTCCTTTTGGCGGCGGTCGTTGGGTCGGGAATCATGGCGGAACGGCTGAGCGGCGGAAATCAGGCGATCGCGCTTCTCGCGAACACGCTGGCGACGGGAGCTGCCGTTGCGTCGCTAATTGCGGCGATTGGGCCGGTGTCGGGCGCTCATTTTAATCCGGCGGTCTCTTTCGCAGACGCCTTGCGCGGCGGTCTTCCGTGGCGCGAGGTCCCGGCGTATTGGACTGCGCAGGTCCTTGGCTCGCTGGCCGGCGTCGCAGTCGCAAACGCGATGTTCGGCTTGCCGATCTTCTTTATTTCCCATCATGCGCGCAGCGGACTCGGCCAGTGGTTAGGTGAGTTCGTGGCGACGTTCGGCCTCGTCTTGGTGATCTGGGGGTGCGTGAGAGCGCGCTCACCTCTCGTCGCAACGGCGGTAGCGGCGTATATCGCAGCCGCCTACTGGTTCACGTCGTCCACTTCATTTGCTAATCCGGCGGTCACGATTGCTCGCGGACTGAGCGACACGTTCGCCGGGATCAGACCTCAAGACGCTCCGGAGTTCATCGTCGCGCAGTTTCTCGGGGCCGCTTGCGCGAGCGCTGCCTTTGGATGGCTGTCACCTATCGAGCTGCAATCAAACTGAGAAGATGAAACGCAACGTGCTCTTTATCTGCGTGCATAACAGCGCGCGCAGCCAAATGGCGGAAGCCTTCCTGAACGAACTTTGCGCAAACGACTTCACCGCCGAGAGCGCCGGGCTGGAGCCTGGTACGCTAAGCCCCTTCGCGGTGGCCGCGATGGGCGAGATCGGAGTCGACATATCCTCCAAAAAGACGAAGGGGGTCTTCGATCTCTTCAAAGCCGGCCGGCTCTTCTCGTACGTGATTACGGTCTGCGATGAAACAAGCGCGCAGCGCTGTCCGATTTTTCCCGGACAGGCGCAGCGTTTGCACTGGAGCTTCCCGGATCCCGCCGACGCGCAAGGCTCTTGGGCCGACCGCCTCGCGGAGACGCGCCGCATACGCGACGATATTCGTGCGAAGATCGTCGCGTGGTGCGGCGAAGCCTGCGGCCCTACCGATTCCGGTGTCGGCGGCGCAGTCCAGACGAGACGGTGACGTTGGCGGCCTTCGACGCGATGCCGTTTGCGACGACGTAGAGCTTGCTCGCGCCGGTTTCGATTCCGCTCGGAACGTCGAAGTTCGTCGAAACCTTCTCCGACCCGGTCGCGACGCCCATCGTGCTGTGGTCGTGCGTCTTCGCGTAGAAGACGTGCCCCGACGCGTTGTTGACGATGCGGACGAGCGGGTAGTTCGTCGCGTTCTGGTACTCATCGCCGAACGACATCGCTTGGCTCAGACCGTTGAACTGCGTGCCGGAGATCTGATAGGTCTGACCGGAGCTGATCGTGGACGGCGAGCTCGTGATCGTCGGCGCCCAGCCGGACTTCGGCGAGCCCGTCGGCGTGTAGAGCACGACGCTCGAGTATCCGAGCATCATCACCTGACCGGTCGGGAGCAGTATCGGCGGTCCGGCGGCGCCGCCGACGGAGACGAACGTCGTTCCGTTGAACTCGTAGAGCTCGCCGCTCACGCCGAAGACGAGAACGTTGCCGCTCGGCTCGAGCACCGCGAACGAGTCACCGGCGTTATCGCCGTTCGGAAAATCGGGACCGACGGTCCACGTTCCCGCCTGGCTGCCGGTCGAGTGATAGACGGCGGTGTGTCCGGTTCCATAGCCGCTCGGTCCCGAGCCGGAACCGGTCGCGAAGACCGTTCCGTCGGGGCGCAGGATCGCGGGTCCGATCTCACCCGGCGGCAGATAGCAGTCCTTGGTCTTCGGTCCGTACGTCAAGCACTGCTTGAACGGCGAGGGCGAGTGCAGATCCACGATCGTCGAGCCGGCGGTCTTCCACTTGCCGGTGGCGGGATCGTAGATCTCCGAGTTCGGCGCGTTCTTCACGTCCTCGGTAAGAATCGTGCCGTCGGCGAGCAGCGTCCAGCCTTCCTCGGCATTCCAGTCGGACTTGCCCTTGTCGCTCACGGTTTTCCACTTCAGCGACTTCGGAATCAGAACGGCATCCCAGGGATGGAGCTTGTCGCCCATCATCAACTGCCCGTTCGGCAGGACGGTCGAAGGAGAGTCGCCGATCCACTTCCAGTGATTCGGATGCCCGAGCTTCGTCCAGGTGTTCTTCGCGGGATCGTAGACTGCGCCGAGGTTGACGAGTTGAAGATCGTAATTTCCGGGACTGTTATACTCGCCGCCGCTGATGACGAGGCGTCCGTCGGCAAGCACGTCCGACGCGAACGCGTCGGGGTCGTAGCCGCTCGGCAGCGTGGCAACTTGCGTCCAGGTTCCGTTCGCGTAGCTGCCCGTGTCGTCGGGGACGTACTTGTACCACGTGTTACCGGCGTAGCTCTGCGCGAGCACGGAGCCGTCGGTCATGAGCCAGGCCATCTCCATCCCGACCGGCGGTTGGCTATGGTTACGCAGTCGCGTAAAGGATCCGGCGCGCTCCATGACGATGCCCTGCGCGGCTTCCGGTCCGATTCCGGGAAGCATCGAGCGGCTTCCGGCGCATCCGGCGGAACCGACGGCGAGGACGGCAGCGAGTGCAACGAGTGCAGGCTTGAGGCGTAAACGGAACACGCGAACCTCCAAATGCGACGAAGAGTGCAGGGGGAACCCTGCACCTTTTTAGGTCGTAGGACGTTTTCCCCCGTGCGGCCGACGCCTGGAGGAAGGCAAGCTTCCCTACCGCAACCTCGATGACGGGAGGACCGCCCGTGCCCGCAACCGCCGTTCGCGCATCCGCCGCGCTCTTGGCTCTAACGATCGGCTTCACTTGCGCGCCCATTGCGCTCGCGCAAGGCGTGACGGTGAACGTCAACGGACGGCCGCTCCAACTCAGTCCGGGCCCCATCGAGCGCGCGGGGCGCGTCTACGTTCCGCTGCGCGGAATCTTCGAACGCCTCGGCGCGTCGGTCGTCTACGCGTCGGGCACGATCAACGCGACGAGAGGCAGCGCGACGATCTCGCTGCAGATCGGTTCGACGCAGGCGACGGTCAACGGCCAAACCCAGGCGCTCGATGCCGCACCGTTCATCGTCGGCTCGACGACGTACGTCCCGCTGCGATTCGTCGCGCAGTCGCTCGGCGCGACGGTCGGGTACGAGTCGTCCACGCAGATCGTGTCGATCGAATTGGCGCACGCGGCGCCTCCGCCGAATCCGCCTCCCCCTCCGCGGCCGCCGCCGAATCCACCGCCGCCCGTGCGTCTGCGCGCTCAGCAACCCGCGCCGCAATCGTCGACGACGAATCGCTTCGCGCTCATCGCGGCCGAGTTCGCACCGAGCGTCTCCGCTGCAAGCGTGCGCGTGTGGCTCGATGGAGGCAACGTGACGTCGCGCTGCGGCATCTCGGCAACGGGCTTCTCGTACAAACCGCCCGCGCCGTACGATTTCGGCGCCCACACCATCCGCGTCTCCGGGCGCGGACCGGGCGGCGCGCCGTTCGATCGCTCGTGGTCGTTTACGGTTCGCCGCGAGGCGATCACGATCGCGATCTACGAACCGCCGGCAAACGCTCCCGTCGGACGCACGTTCACGATCTCCGGTAACACCGTTGCGAACGCGAAGGTGCGCGTGACCGCCGGTCCGTCGCCTTCGTCGTCGGGCCAGTTCAGCGGCGAGACGACCGCGGGGCCGAAGGGGAACTTCAAGATCCGCGTCACGCTCACGACGCTGCTCGGCCAACAGGGCGTGACCGTAAAGGTTCGGGCCGCCGATCCGGCGACGAACCAGAGCGCGGAGACGATTCTCCGGCTGCGCCTCAACGTATAGATTACGTAGCGAGACCGAGAGCGAGGATAATAGCCGCTTAAGAATCGCTTGCTAGCATAGTCCCCGTTATGATCTTCCCGTCGGAGAAGATCGAAAGCTTCGTTGCGGAGTGTCGGTTCTCCGAGGCCGCGGCACTTTGCGAAGGCGTGCGACCGGAGTGCGCGAGCATCTATGCGCTCGCAGGCGACGAGCGCGCTCTAGCGAGCATCGTCGAACCCGAGCTCGTCGCCTGCCGCACGGCCGCCGACGTCGCTTCGTTCTACGCGCGTCGCGGACGCGAACTCGTCTCCGGCGATCACCTGATCGCCGCCGTCGTGCTGACGTGGTCGGCCGACGCGAGCGGAGCGTACGACGCGCTGCGCAGAGCCTACGACGCGGCGCTCCTGGAGGGGTTGCGGCACCGTGCCGTCGGAGCGCGCGAGCGGCTCGCGCATCACGCGCTGCTCTTCGGCGACGTCGAGATCGCGCGGTCGGCGATCGACGATGCGCTCGCACTGGCGCAGCGCACCGGTCTTACAGTGTGGGGTCGCCGCTGCCTCGCTGCGGCCGCGCGCCTCGCCCTCGATGCAGGGGATCGCGATCGAACGGAGTCGCTGCTCGCACAGGCGCGCTCGGCCGCGAAGAGCCCGGAGGAACTTGCGCTCTTTGCAGCGACCGGCGCGCAGTTCGCGGTCGAACTGGGTGACGACGCAGCCATGCGGCAGTGGACGACTGACGAGGTTCTCGACGTCGCGCTGCGCTCCGCGGAGTGCGAGACGGCGGTCGCGGCGACGCTCGCCGGACTCATCGCTTCGGGCGCTCCGTCACCGGGCACGCCGATTGCCGTCGCGCTGCGCCGCGCACTATTGACCGCGGACGGCGCGGCGAATCGCCCGGAGTTATTCGCGCTCGCCGCGCGATACGGCGATCTCGACGAAGCGCGCCTCGGCGCCGATGCGCTCGCCGCGGTCTTTGCGCCGAATCGCGCCTACCTCAAAGCGCATCACCTCCTGGCGCGCGCGCACGTTCTCTTGCGCTCCGGGGAACGCGCGGGGTGGGTGGATAGCGCAGGCGACGCCGCGCGCGCTTTCAACGCGATGGGCCTGCGGCGCTGGACGAACGACGCGATGCTGCTCCTCGTTACGCCCGAGCCGGTGACGGGGCGCCGTCAGAGAGGCCGGCCGACGAGCTCGGCGCTGACCGGGCGCGAGCAGCAGGTCGCGCAACTGATCCGCCGGGGAGCGCGCAACAGGGAGGTCGCCATCGCGCTGCAGATCAGCGAACATACGGTCGAGCGCCACGTCAGCTCGATTCTCGGCCGGCTCGGACTGCGCTCGCGTTGGCAGATCGTCGACCCGCGTCGCCAGGGCGAGCATTAAGAAGCGGCGGTTTTTCTTATCCTCAGGTGAAATTCCGTTGCGCGAACCTTAACGCGCGCAGCGAATCCGGGATGCACCCGGCCCTCGCCATACCCTAGCATCGTATTGGAAGCGTCGGCGAAAACTGCCGCCTCTTCGTTGCTGCTGGGAGTGCTAATTGATCGAAGGTCTGTATCGGGTTCGCAAGCGCGTTCTCTCCTTCGCTTTACTTTGGTGCGTTGCGACCTCGGGTTTTGCGCTCTCCGCCTGCGGCGGCGGCGGTAGCCTGCCCTTCGGTTCGGTGGTGAACTCGCCGGGCGGGGGCGGCGGTTCCGGTCCGCCGACGCAACTCGTGAAGGTCAACGTGCAGATCACGGTGCCTGCGGGTGATCGCATCGGCCCCGATTACGTCTCGGTCAACACGAAGTCGCTGACGATCGAACTAACCGGCGTCGACGGCAAAGGCGTTACCGGCGTGAGCGCGACGACGATCGAGACCAGCGCCCACGGCCACAACTGCAAGACGGTCTCGGGCGGCACGCTCTGCACCGGAACGGCGACCGGCTCCCCCGGCCAAGACGTCTTCAGCGTGACGACCTACTCGGCGGGC
>DATKMJ010000031.1 GCA_035541935.1 Candidatus Binatia bacterium
GGCCCGAGCAACTGCAGCCAGAAAGGCGAGCATGTTTTCCTTGCACCGTAAGGCAGCGTTCCTTCTTGCCTTCCTGGCTTTCGTTGCGGTCTTCCACGCGACGGCGCTCGCCGAGACGGCGGGCATCGTCTCGGGAACGGTGACCGACGAGACGACGAAGGCGGCGATTGCCGGCGCCGCGGTCGTCGCAAAGGCGCCGAGCGCAACGTACAAGACGGTCACCGACGCGCAGGGACGCTTCCGCTTCTTGAGCGTGCTGCCCGACACGTACTCGATCTCGATCACCGCGACGGGATACTTGCCGTACTCGACCGACATCGTCGTCCTCAACGGCTCGCAACAGACCGTCAACGTCCCGCTCTCGAAGAAGCTCAAGACGATCGCTTCGACCAAGGCGCGCTCCTCGGGCAGCGCCTTTCAACGCGGGATGACGATCGATACGTACACGGTGACCGGCTCGCAGCTCCAGACCGTAATGGGCAAGGCCTTCAACGCGAACGAGAACGATCTGCTTCGCTCGATTCCCAGCGTCACGATAGATAAGACGGGCACGGCCTCGATCCGCGGCGGCTTTGCCTTCGAGGCGGCCTACGAGTTCGAAGGGATAGACTACACGACGCCGACGGCGAACCTGCAGAACACGCTGCAGAACGTCGCCAACTTCAACCTGCTCAACGGCGTCGGCAGCGTGCAGCTCATTCCGGGCGCCGGCGACGCGACGCACGGCGACACCGGCACCGGGCTCGTGCTCTTCACGGCCAAGAACGGGACCTATCCGAACTACCTCCACGCCGACGCCGAAGCGCTGCTCTTCCCGTACCTGCACCAACTCGGGCTCGAGTGGGGATGGGCGACGCCCAATCAAAAGCTTTCGAACTACGCCGGCTTCATCGGCATCCGGCGAGGCTATCAGTACGGCACGCCCGGCACCGCGGCGAACACGCTGGGAACGCTCGGCACGAACGCGGCGACGCTCGGCAGCACGATCGATCCGAACCTCGTCTACTACGCGCCGCAGTACCTTTCGTCGAACGACTTCGTCGACAACTTGATCTATCGCTTCGGCAAGAACAACGGCCAGCGCTTACAGTTCTTCATCCAGGATCAGGCGATCACGCAGACGCTCGACTACGGCGGCTTTCAATATCTGCCGTACATCTCGGGCGGAACGACGGCGGGCAAGTGCGCGCCGTACGTCGTGACCGGCCCCAACGGACCCGTGAACACGCGGCAGCAGAACTTTGCCTGCGACTCGCTCATCCCGCTCTTCCCGGGACAGCCGAACACCTACTCGTTCGTCTCGCAGCCCGACGAGCTCAAGAGCCCGTTTCTCGCGTATAAACTCGAGTACGGGACGAGCATCGGCAGCTCGTCGCTGCTGACGGCGCGTTACTGGCGGACGTGGACCGATCAATCGCAGATCATGCCGGCGCAAGGCATCTACGCGGATCCGTTCGGCGGCGAACGGACCGCCGGACAGATCGACGGCACGACGCAGATCGGCAGCAAGAACCTGCTGAGATACGGCGGCATCTACGAGTTCGTCGTGCCGTACGGCGACCGCTACGACTTCACGTCGTATACCGCGTTCACGACGCCGGCCTACATCGTGACCTACGCGATCACGCACCCGCTGCAGCCGCTCCCGCTGCCCTACACGTACAACGGGCTGCTGCCGAACAACAACCCGGCCGCGCAGGCAGGCTTGGAGCAGGATTTCTTCACGCCGTCGGTCTGCGCGGAGGTCAACCTCCATTCGGGCTGCGGGTATCTCAGTTCGTACTTCCCGGGCGGCGTGCGATTCCCGGGCGAAGAAGACGTCTACACCGTCTCGCAGCAGCAGTACGGCGCGTATCTGCAAGATACGATCGAGTGGAGCACGCGCTGGAAGACCGAGGCCGGCGTGCGCCTCGACGGCTACAACTTCCAGATTCCCGAGCAGGCGGGCGCGCCTGCCTCGATTCCCGCCGCCGAGCACCAACGGCTCTACGAACCCCACTTCGATCAGTCGTGGTCGCCCGATCCGCGCGACACGTTCCGCGTCGGTTTCGGTCACACGCTCTCGATGCCGCTGCCGAGCCTGATCGGCGCCGACGTCAGCCGGGCGCCGTACGCGGCCTTCAATAACGTTCCGTCGTACGATAACTCGACCGGAAAGCCGGCGACGTACTGCGGTCCGCTTGCGAATCAACTCTGTTCGAACTATGCCGATCAGCTCTACTGGCTGACGCGCGACTACCGCTTCGGCAGTTCGACGCTCGAAGCGCCGCTCGTCGGAGCGACGTTCACGAACATCGACATCTCGTGGGCGCACGAGTTCCACGACGGATCCGCGATGAAGATCACGCCCTTCTACCGGCGCGGATACAACGTGATCGAGCAGACGGCCCAGATCATCGGCTTCAACTATCAAACCGGCTCGCCGGTCTACGGCGACGTCCAATACTCGAACCAGGGCATTCAAAAGGCGACCGGCGTCGAGGCGCTCTACACGAAGGAACTGAACTACGGGCTTTCGATGCAGGTCGGTGCGACCTACATCAGCCAGTTCGGCAACGAGCCGCCCGGCGCGTTCTTGCAGCCGGCCGCGCTCGCGCTCGGCGAAGTCTACCGCTCGCCCGATCTCTCGCCGTTCCAACTCAACGCCGCGTTCAACTATAAGACGCCGAAGGGCTGGCGCTTCAATCCGGTCATCGCGGTCAACGCCGGCTATCCGTACGGCGAGGGCTACTACACCGCCGTCTACTGCAACGGCATCCCGGTCATCGTTCCGAACACGTCGCTGGGGGTCATCTACTCGCAGACGCCCGGCTACATCGATCCGCTCGATCCGGGTTCGTGCACGAAGCCGAACATTGCGGCGACGCGCGGCATCGCCGAGCGCGGTCTTCCCGGCGGCTTCCTGACGACGCCGCGCGTGGACGTGAACTTCACGATCGAGTACCGGCCGCAAGTGCGCGGTCTGATGCAATCCGTCTTCGGTTTGCAGGTGGTGAACCTGCTCAACCAACTCTACAACGTGCCGGTGACCAACGGCTGCTACGGGTCGCCGGTGACGACCGGTCTCGCGAACGGAACGGCGCCGTGCACCTACTCGAGCGCGCCCTACGCGCCGCCCGACGTGGCCTCCCACTCCGCATCGCCGTATTTGACCTACCCGAACGAGCCTCCGATCTCGTTCCGCCTCTACTATCAGGTGACGATATGATCGTACGTTATGCCGGCGGATTCGTAACCGCCGCACTCATGCTCGCGTTGGCCGCAGGCTGCGGAAACGGAGGCGCCTCCGAACCGCCGGTGACCTCGTACGATCCGGCGGCGACGAGCAAACTGCAGTTCGCGGTCGGCGTGGCGACGATTGCGTTCAACGGCGGGCAGAGCGTTGCCGCCGGCCTCAACGTCGTCGAGACGCTGCGTCAGAAAGACGGGCTCTCGGGAACGCTCTACAACGTGCCGATGATTATCGGTCCGTCGAGCTTCAACGTGCTGATCTCGACGCAGACGGGAAGCCAAGTCCAATATGCCGGCGACGACCTCGGTACGAATCACATCACGTGGGGAACGCTCAACCAGCAGCATTGGACCGGACCGCCGCGCGGACAGAAAGCCTCGACGACCGGCGCGTTCGGCTACGGGCTCTGCCCGTGCAACTCCGACTCGGGACCGGGCAACGGCTTCACGCCGCTCTTCCAGGCCTTCAACTTGCCGGTCTACGGCGACAACGAAGAGCGTTGGTACGGCGGGCCGCCGGCGTTTCCGGCAGAGGGCCCGTCGGTGCGCGCGCTCGGCTGGGAAGGCTACTCGATGGGCTTCATCGATTTCGCGGTGCAGCCGGTGATTGGCGCCTACCATTTCTACGCCGCGGTGCCCCCGGCGTACGACACGCCGCAGAATCCCACGCCGAGCCCCAATCCGAACGGCTCGCCGACGCCGCCTCCGGGGATCTTGGCCTCGGCCGCGCAGTTGACGACGCTCACCGGGCTCCCGGTCTTCTCGACGCCGAAGTTCAAAGCCGACGGCCGGGGCGGCGGCACGATAACCGTCAGCGTGCCGGCGGGCGCGACCGAGGTGCTCGCCGAGATGCGCGCGATCGGCGGCAGCGGCAAGGGCATCTGCGTTCAGTCGCACGAGACCGACTCGTTCTACACGGTCGTGACGCACGGAAGCGGCACGCAGAACCTGACGCTGGCCGACGATCTCGGACCGCTCACCCAGTCCGGAAAGAAGACGCCGACGATATGCCCCAAGGGGAGCTACCAGCTCTATGCCGTGGGGGTCGATTACCCGGCCTACGAGGCGAGCTACCCCAATAATCTCTCGCAGCTCCCGCTCATCGAGGGTCCCAACGGCCAGGCCGACGCCACCACCTCGGATATCCTCAACGGGGCCTACCCGTAGGCCGCTCGGGCCGCGACGCTTCTCGCAGCCCCTCTTGGGCCGAGGCGCTATAATGAGAGTAATCAGGGGGCTCGCAGCCCCCTTCCCCGTCCCAAGGAGCGTCATGCGGATCAAATACGAGGTGTCGGCGGGCGGCTTGCTGCTGCGTCGCCGTGATTCGACCTACGATGCCCTCTTGATTGGTCGCGGCGCGCCGCCGCGAGTCTGGACGCTGCCGAAAGGTCACGTGGAGCCTCGGGAGACGACCGAGCAGGCGGCTCTCCGGGAGGTCCATGAGGAGACGGGTTGCTGGGGCGAGATCGTGACGCGCCTCAACGAGATCGCCTACTGGTTTTACGTCGGAAAGGCGAAGCACCGCAAAGCGGTGACGTTCTTTTTGATGCGCTATCTCTCGGGCGATCCGGCGAGTCACGACCACGAAGTGGACGACGCGCGCTGGTTCGACCTGGCGCAGGCGCGCAAGACGCTGAAGTACGTCAACGAGAAGCGTCTCGTAGATCTCGCGCTCGAATTTCTCGCGGCGCATCCCGATGCGCTCGGCGAGCCCGAGCTCGTCACCTCCGCCGAAGGTCTGTCATCCTGATCGGATGACCGAGACCCACGCATTTCACGTCCGCCTCGAAGCCTTTGACGGTCCGCTCGACCTTCTGCTGAGCCTGATCAAAGATCAGCAGCTCGACGTCGCCACGGTTCCGCTCGCGAGCGTTGCGGAGCAGTATCTCGAGTACGTTCGCGACCTCCAAGCGCGCGACTTCGAGATCGCGGCCGAGTATCTCGTCATCGCCGCAACGCTGCTCTTCCTAAAGTCCAGGGCGCTGCTGCCGCCGATTCCGGCGGAGTTCATCGACGACGAAGGCGAGACGCCCGAAGAGGTCGAGGAGCGGTTGCGCCGCCGCCTCATCGCCTACTCGAAGTACCGCGAACTCGGCGAAGAGCTGCGCGAGTATCAGACAGAGGCCGCGTCGTTTTTCTACCGGGAGCCCGGCGATCCGGCCGGCGAGATCGTGCAGCGCTACGACATCAATCCCGAGAAGCTCAAGCGCGCCTTTCTGGCGATGCTCGCCCAGGCGCGTCCCGAGAAGCGTTCGATCGCGAGCGAGCGGGTCTCCTTGATCGCCTCGATGGATTACGTGATGCGGCGCATCAAGGAACGCGGCGAAGCCTACTTCTCGGAGCTCTGCACCGAGCTGGGCATGACGCGCGAGGTTATCATCGTAACGTTCCTCGCCATCTTGGAACTCGTGCGGCGCCACCGCCTCGCGTTCGAACAGCCCGAGGCCTTCGACGACATCCGGCTCTTCCCGATTTCGAGGGCCGCGTGACCGCGCGCGCCAAAGAGCTGACGCCCGCCGACGAGGCCGCGATCCTCGACGAGGCGATCCTTCGGCTGCAACGTCCCGTCGAGGCGCTGCTCTTCGTCGCGAGCGAGGCGCTCTCGATCCAGCAGCTTGCGAAGCACCTGCGCGCGGAGGAACGCGAGATCGCCGTCGTGCTGCAGCAGATCGAGGCGGAGTACGCCGAGCGCGGGATCGTTCTGCGCCAAGTCGCGGGCGGCTATCGCTTCGCGACCTCGCCGATGGCGCGCGACGTCGTCGAAGCCTATCTGCTCCCGCCGAAGACGACGCTCTCGTCGCCGGCGCTCGAAGCGCTCGCGATCGTCGCGCACCTGCAGCCGGTAACGAAGAGCGAGATCGAAGCGATTCGGGGCGTCAACTCCGACAGCGTCGTCAGCACGCTGCTCGACCGCGAACTGATCGCGGAGGCCGGGCGCAAGGACGTCGTCGGCCGCCCGCTGCTCTACAAGACGACGCCGTTCTTTCTCGAGTCCTTCGGACTGCGCTCGCTCGACGATCTTCCCGAGCTCGAACTGGAGCCGGGGCAACCGCTCGCGTTCGATCTTCGAGGCGAGAAGACGCCGTAAGGAGGCACGGCGTGCGCATCGGAATGCACGTGCGCGTCGCCGGCGGCTACGCCAAGGCGGTCGAGCACGCGAAGGCGATAGGTTGCACCGCGCTGCAAGTCTTCTCGACCAATCCGCGCAGTTATCGCACGACGGCGATCGATTTCCGTTCGCTCGAAGCGTTCGCGCAGATGCGGCGCGAGGCCGATCTCGACCCGTGCGCGATCCACACGCCCTATCTCATCAACCTCGCGAGCGACGATCCGAAGATCTCGGCCGGTTCGCTGCGCCTACTCCAAAACGATCTTGCGGTCGCGGCCGGCGGCGGCATGCGCTTCGTCAACACGCATCTCGGATCGTACGGCACGCGCGATCGCGCAGAAGGCTTCGCCGCGATCTGCCGGGCGCTCGAAACGGCGCTGGCCGGCATCGAGCCCGGCGTCGTGTTGGTGCTGGAGAACTCGGCCGGCGCCGGCAATCTTGCCGGTGGAACGCTCGAAGAGCTCGGTGCGTTTACGCGGAGCCTCGCGCATCCGCAGCTCGGCGTCTGCCTCGACACCGCCCACGCGTGGGCCTCGGGTTACGCAATAGACACCAAAGCGGGGGTCGAAGCTTTCTTAGAAGAGGCGGATCGGCGGATCGGGCTCCCGCGCATTCCGATGTTTCATTTCAACGATACGCAGGTCGAGCTCGGCGCGAGCCGCGACCGGCATTGGCACATCGGTGAGGGGAGAATCGGATTCGAAGGCTTCCGGTCGCTCCTGGCTCACCCGCAACTGCTGGAGAAGACGGCCATCCTGGAGACGCCCGGCGACGATGCCGACGATCTGCGCAACATGGAGACGATCCTCGCGATCTCGCGCGGCGCGCTATTGAACGCGGAGGTGGGGAAGGCGGAGGCTCGACTCGAGAAATAGCGCCGAGTCGGCTCGCTTGATTTTCAGCCGGAGGCCGACGTCGTTGATGTCGGAGACCAGCGGCGCGTTTCGGATGGGATCGCGGAACATTGCTTCAAACCTCTTGACGAATGTGGTAACCTTCAATCATTATATAGTGGTTATGGTAACTTGTCAAACGATTTTGCCGGTGAAGCGCCCCGCGTGAACCCGGCCTCCGACACGGCGCCGGGCGGCCTCGAGCTGGTCCGGAGCTTCGAAAACACAGTCGAGCTGCCGAACGGGCCCGACCGGCTGGCCTCGGTCGACGAGGCCGCGCAGTGGTGCCTCAGTTACGGCCTCCCGCCGGTCACGGGCCCGGCGGAGCTGCAGCGGTTGCGGGAGTTCCGCGAGGCCCTCCGCGACGTGCTCTTCGCCAACAACGGCGAGGGCGAGCTCCACGCCGCCTGGGAGGGGCTGCGCCCCTTCGTAAGCGCCGCGCACCTGACGCTGACGGTCGACGGCAGCCGCGGTCTGGAACTGCGCGCAGCCGAACGCGAGCGCCGGGGCGCGATCGCGACGCTCCTCGTCGCCGTTCACGAATCGCTGCTCGACGGCTCGTGGCGGCGCTTGCGGGCCTGCCGCAAAGCGTCGTGCCGCTGGGCCTACTACGATCACACGAAGAACGGCTCGCGCGCGTGGTGCAGCATGGCGACCTGCGGAAATCAAGCGAAAGCGCAACGACGCCGGGAGCGTGAGCGAGCGCGCTGAGTTCGTCGCGCATTTCGACGTCGACGCGTTCTATGCGAGCGTCGCCGTGCGCGACGACCCGAGCCTGCGCGGCAAACCGGTCGCGATTGCCGGGCGGAGCCGCCGCGCGGTCGTTCTGACGGCCTCGTACGAGGCGCGTCCCTTCGGCGTGCGCTCGGCGATGCCGCTCTACAAAGCGCGCGCGGCGTGCGCGGATCTCGTCGTCGTCCCGCCCGACATGCAGAAATACAAGGCGGTCTCGCGCGAGATCTTCGCGATCTTGCGCGGGCGCGGCGATCCCGTCGAAGGTCTCTCGCTCGATGAAGCCTTCGTGGCGATCGGCGAGATGACGCTCGATACCGCGCGCGCGGTGGCGCAATCGCTGCGCGACGAGATACTCGCGGCGACCGCGTTGACGGTGAGCGCCGGCGTCGCGAGCGGCAAGATGGTCGCGAAGATTGCCTCGGACAGTTGCAAACCCAACGGCCTCCTCGCCGTCGCACCGGGAGAAGAGGCGGCCTTCCTCGCGCCGCTTCCGGTCGAACGCCTCTGGGGAATCGGCCCGAAGACGCAGCGGCGGCTGAGCCTCTTCGGCATCACGACGATCGGCGAGCTCGCGGCGCTCGACGAGCCGCGCTTGCGCGAGCTCTTCGGCTCGTGGTGGAGCGAGGTGCGCGACCTCGCGCGCGGCGTCGATCGCCGCCGCGTCGAGCCCGAGCGCGAGACGAAATCGATCTCGACCGAAGAGACGTTCGAGTACGACGTGCGCGACGAGCCGCAACTCGTCGAGGTGCTGCGCGTGCAGGCCGGCGAGATCGCGGAGACGCTCGAACGCGAGCGCACGCTCGCGCACACCGTCGGCGTGAAGATCAAGCGCGGCGACTTCACGCTCGTCGGGCGCCAGACGCATCTCGCCGAGCCGACGCGCGACGCTCGCACGATCTTCCGAGCGGCCGTCTACTGCCTGCGCCGCGCCGCGCTCGAAGGCGCGCCGGTGCGGCTGCTGGGGACGCGCGTCGCCTCGCTCGTCGAGGGCGACGCCCTCCAGCCGAGCCTGTTCGGACAGCTCAAATGATGCTATACTATAGCTCAGATGATTAGTGCCGCAGAGACCCTTCGCACGCTCGGCCAGCGGCCTCCCGCCGGCCGCGGGGCCGAGCGCGCCGCGCGCGACTTGGTGCGAGCGGGGATGCCCTCGAGCGTGATCGCCAAGCTCGCCAAGGCGTTCAACACGAGCGTGGACGAGATCCAGCGCATCATCGGCGTCTCGCGCGCGACGGGGACGCGCCGGCGCGCGAGCAGCGCCCCGTTGCGGCCGGCGTGGTCGGACCGTGCCTTCCGCATGGCCTCGGCCTACGCGCAGGCGAAGCGCGTCTTCGAGAGCGCGGAGAACGCGCGCGAGTGGTTCAAGGAACCCAATCGCGAGCTGCACGGCGAGCGTCCGATCGATCTGCTCGACACCGACGTCGGAACGCGCGAAGTGCTGCGCTCGCTCGATCGCATCGAGTACGGCATCTACGCGTGACGGGACGCCCGTGATCGCGTGGCGGATCACGAAACGCCGCTATGGTTCCAGGTCGCAGGTTCTGGGAGGCGAGGGCTCGCGCGCCGGCGGACGCTGGAATCGCGCCGGGCTCGCGGTCGTCTACTCGTCGGAGAACTCCTCGCTCGCGCTGCTCGAGAACCTCGTTCGCGCGAGCGAACGGCGCCTTCCGAAATCGCTCGTGGCGGTGCGCATCACGATTCCTGACGACGCTCCGGCGACGCGGGTCGCCGCGGATCGGCTCTCGCCTCGTTGGCGCGACGTAGACGATGCGGGGTGCGTCGCGATCGGCTCCGAGTGGATCGAGCGCGGGAAGAGCCTCGTGCTGCGGGTTCCGTCCGCCGTCAACGCGCTCGAGGAGAACGTGTTGCTCAACCCGCGCCACGCGCAGATCGAGCGCTGCGAGGTAAGCGAGCCGATCCCGATTCGTCTCGATCCAAGAGCGCTTTCGTTCTTCTAGCGCGAATACGTCGGGCGCATCATGCTCGACAGGTTGCCGACGCTCTGCATTCTCGCCGCGCTGCTCGCCGGTTGCAGCGCGTACGCTCCGCCGCTCGCGCGGCCGGTCGCGGTCGCGGCGCGCGCGGGCGATTCGGGCACGTCGTGGATGGCGCCCGGCGCGAAGAAGATCGATCTGCTCTACGTCTCGGATTACGCGACGAACGACGTCGATGCTTACTCGTATCCGCAAGGCAAGTTGAGCGGCGTCCTGCGCGGCGTGCTGCGGGGCGATCCGTGGCCCGCCGGCCTCTGCTCCGATAACGCCGGAAACCTCTACATCCCCGACAGCGCGAACGACACCGTGCTCGAATACGCGCACGGCGGAACGCGCCTCGTCAAGACGCTCGCGGACGAAAGTTACGTTCCTTTTAGCTGCGCGGTCGATCCGGTCAGCGGCGATCTCGCGGTGATGGACATCGTGTCGTTCGCAGGCCAGGGCGGAGTCTCGATCTACAAGCGCGCGCGCGGGTTGCCGCACTTCTATACGGCCGGCTTCGTTTACAAATACTACTTCGGCGCGTACGACGCCGGCGGAAACCTGTACGTGGATGCCAGCGACGACGTGCCCAGCGAACCGTTCGCGTTCGTCGAGTTGCGCCGGGGCGGGCACGCGCTCAAGGAGATCGAGCTCGATCAAAGCGTTGCGGTTCCCGGCGGGGTGGGATGGGACGGCGAGCACGTCCTCGTAGCCGACTCTCGAGCCTCCGCCGTCTACCGCTTCGCGGTGGCCGGCACGAGCGGCAAGAAGGCCGGAACGACGCGGTTGCGCGGCGGGCGGTTCGTCACGCAGTTCGTCGTCGCCGGCGCGACGATCGCGGCGGCGCAGTTCCACGGCAAGAGTTTTGGTTTCTGGAACTATCCGGGCGGCGGCTCGCCGGTGGAACGCATCGAGGGGTTGCGCGAGCCGTTCGGCATCGCGCTCAGTGCAGCGCCGAAGTAGAGTCTAGATATGGTCGTTGGGCCAGCAGAAATCGGCCGCGCTCGACCGCACTGCGTCGATGAGGCGCGCTCCCGCGGAAGTGAGCGGCGCCATCATGAGGATCGCGCGCGTTCGCTTCGTGAGGTGCCCTTTGCGCAGCAGCCTCGCGGCGCTGCCGGGCGGAGACCAGCCGACGACGCGCCGCAGATCTCCCGCTGCCGCGCGGAGCAGCGGCGGAATCGCCGCGGCGGCGGAATCGTCGCCGAAGCCGAACTCCTCGAGCACGTATGCATCGCGTTCGGGATCGCGAGTGCCGAGCACGTAGGCCGCGATGCTGCGCCCTCTGCGCACGACGAGATTCGTCTGACGGTCGCCACCGTGGCGGCCGAGCATTCGAATCCAACCCCAGACCGACGCGCTGCGCAGAAAGCCGGCAATCCGCCGGCGCTCGCCGAGTTCGAAGGCTCGAGAGGCGCCGCTCCAATCCCGCTCCTCGAACCGGGAGACTTCGAGGCGTTTCGCGGGCAGCGCGTCGGCGCGGAGTGAGAAGCGGCGCGAGGGAAGTTCGACGAAGCCGAGGTTCGCGTAGAATTGCGGACGGATGTCGGAGAAGAGATAGGCGACGTCGAAACCTTCGCTCTTCGCGCGATCGAGCGCGAGCGCGAGCATCACGCTCGCGTAGCCGCGGCCGCGCTCTTCCGGCGGCGTGAAGACCGCGCCGATGCCGAACGCGCGCAGGCGCCGCGATCCGTGGTGCATCGCGCGCTCGTATCGTTTGAACGACGAGACCGGCCGCGCGCCGTCGTAGAGCGCGTTCGTTCGATAGTAGCGGCGGCCGTACGGGCTGCGCGCGATCTCGAGCGTCTGCTCGACGTATTCGTCGAACGTCCGGCGCCCCGCCCAAAGCGGCGCCGTAAGCGGCAGAACGTCGCGCGCGTACGCATCCGGCGCGATCGTCGCGAGAGCCTTGGGAGAGTTCAGCACGGGCGCGTCAGCGTAGCTCTTCGAGAAACTCCGGCGCGGTGACGCCGCGCGTCGGCGTTCCCGAAGCCGTCACGAGCGCGACCTTTCGGGCGCGGCTCAACGCGTATCGAAAGGCGCGGCGCTCCCGATCGAAGTAGCCGCTCGCGGTCTTCGCCGCATACGTGTAATAACTGAACTTTGCCGTCCGTGCGGACCGCGCGTCGCCGACGTTCTCTTTCGGGATCATGCCGAGTTTAGGGCTGAAGAGAAACGCGTCGGGAGAGTACCAGCGCGGAAGCGCGCCGGGGCGCACGTCGGCGACGGCGACCTCGTCGAACTCCCGGCCGAGCGCGGCGTCGATGCTGAGCATCCGTACGCATCCCGGGATCGGCGGAGCGGTGCAGCTCTCGACGTCGCTGTGAATTCGTTCTTCGGCGTACGCGAGCGCGGCCGGGATCGCGGCGCCCGCGTTCTCCGTAAGATATTCGCGAAAGCGCTCGAGCAGCCGCTGCAGCGCGATCTGTTGTGCTCGGGCGCGCGCCGAGTCGGGCGCTCCCTCGCGCGCCAAGGCGTCGCGCCAGACCGCGCGCGCGAAGCCTTCGAACGAGCGGGTCTCGAGCAGTCCGAGCCAGCCAGCCCGAAGCGCGCGAAATTTGCGGAGCCTCGCTGCGGCATCCGGGTCGAGCGCGCCGTCCTGCTCGCCGCGAATCACGTTCCACCCGAGGCGCAGATCGCGTTGCGGGCTCCAACGCGTCGCGCGCGTCGTCGGCGCGGGCTCGTCGTCGAAGACGAAGAGCGGCCGCTGCGGATCGGGCGGCTCGGCGCAGAGGATGGCGAGCGATGCGTCCGAGAGCCCGAGCGCGGGATTGCCGAGCGTGCGCAGCAGCCAATCGTGCCGGAACGGGTCGTGGACGTTCCACAGCAGCGCGAGCGCGTCGAGCGCGCGCCGATCGGCGAAGACGTTCGCGTCGCCCGCGACGACGACCGGAATTCCGGCGTCGAGCAGCGCGGTCTCGTAGATTTCGACGTTGCGCACGGAGCGAAAGAGCACGGCGATGCGTTCGGGCCGCGTACCCTGCGCGAGCCACTCGCCGACCCGCTGCGCGATCGACTCGCTCTCCTCGCGCGGCGTCCGCACGCGGCAGACCTCGATGCGCGGTTTCCTAAAGATCTCGCGCAGCTCGACCTTCGCCCGCGCGAGCGCGAACGTAGCCGCGGGTTGCACGACGTGCAGCGGCGAGAAGGCCGATCCGGCATCGCCGCAGAGCGTCACGCCCTCGAGACGATCTCCGAAGATCGCAAGGAGCAGGCGCAGGTGCGCGGCCGTCAGGTTCTGCGCGTCGTCAACGAACGCGTAGCGCAGCCGTTCGCGCAGCGAGGCGGCGAGCGCCGCATCCGCGTGCAGACGCTCGGCGGCCGCGATCGCAGCGTCGCGCCCCGTCATGCGTCCGGTGCGCGTCACCACCTCGATATACGCCTCGTAGAGCTTCGCGAGAATCTTCGCGAGGTCGATCTCCCGGCGATACTGACGCGAGAGCTCCGCCGGCGCAGCGTCGAGCGAATCGTGATGCGCGTTCTTCGTCGCGAGCAGCAGCGCCGGATCGGCAAGATTCGGCGGGTTTGCGTAAAAGTCGGTGGCGCCAGCGAGCGCGCGAGAGAGAAAGAGCGCTGGTTCGACGTTTGCGTCGCGCAGACGCCGGATCAGACGGAACGCCGATTGGAGGAAGCGCTCGGGCGATCGCAGACCGGGGATCTCGGGGTCGAGCTGATGCTGCGCGAACTCCTCCCATTCCATCGCGAAGAGGGGCAGCGAGGCTCGCTCGAAGAGCAGCGCCGCTTCGACGTCGTCGACGAGCGCTACTGCGGCGCCGAAGTCGCGCTGCAACCGCGCCGCGTATTCGTCGAGATCGGAGGGCGCGGCGATCGTCAGCGGCTCGCAATCCGGCACGAGCGCGCGCAGGCGCGCGACTCGTTCGGCCAGCGCGGTGCTCTTACCGCTCGCCGCAGCACCGGTGATGGCGAAACAGCCGTCGTACGGCGCCTCGACCGCGCGGCGCTGCTCCGGCGTGAGCTCGAGTGCGATCAACTTCCGAAACGCTGGGGCTCGGCCGGCGGCTTGAACGCGCACGACGCGGCGTACGCGCAGTACGTGCAGACCGCAGGATCGTTGGCCGGCTCGAAGCGGGGAATCTCTCCCGACGCGAGGCGGCCGCTCAGCTCGATCATCCGGGTTCGCGACCGCGCGAGATCGTCAACCGAGACGTTCTTTCCGACGTTCACGACGAGGGGCTGCACCTCGCGTAACGCGTCCTTGAGCGGAATGAGAACCAAGCGAGTCACGTTGTCGCCGGCGGCGGTGCGCGCCCAATAGTAAAAGGGAAGTTGGAAGTCGGCAAAGCGGCGCACCCGCTCGCAGTACTCGGCGGCGTCCTTCGCGATGTTCCCCGTCTTATAATCGACGACGCCGACGTCGCCCGAGCGTTCGTCGCGATCGAGCCTGTCTATGTAGCCGACGAACGGGTGGCCGTCGAGATCGAGATCGGCTGCGACCTCGCGACCGAGGACCTCGAACGGAGCGCGTTCGGCCTGGGCGAGGAGCCAGTCCACGTAACGCTGTGCCGTCCGCTGCGCGCGGCGAACCTGCAATTCGAACTCGACGGCCGTCTCGAAACCGTCGCGATTGCGCTCGAACGCCCACGTGATGCACTCGCGGATTCGGCCGCGCATCGCGCTCTGATCGTCGCGTCGCGGGCGCGGAAAGTCGCCATGAAAGTCCTCGAGCGCGAGATGGAAGGCCGTGCCGTAGGCCGACGCCGCAGATCCGCGGTCTTCGACGGCCCCGCAGGCGTATCGATAGAACCAGCGGCGCGCGCATTCGGCGTACGTGTTGAGCGCCGAGGCGCTGAAGTGCTTCGTCCAGGCGGGCACGCCGCGCGCCGCTTCGGGGACGGCCGGCTCGGCAAGCTCGACGCTCGCGTCGGGCGTGGCCTCGCCCTCTTCGCCCGGCGGCTGCGCCGGCGGCAGCTCGAACGCCTGCGCGATCGCATCTCGCAACGCGCCATCCTTGATCTCGCGCGGCACGTTCGCGGCGCGGCGGGCCCGCCGAGCGAAGAGCAGCACCGCGTCACGCTCCTCGGCCGGCAGCGCGAGGCGCCCGCGATCGATCGCGGCGAGCAGCGGTCCGTCGCGCGCGGCTAGCGTCGCATACGCTGCGCCGACGTCGTGCGGAACCCCGGAGAGCCGCGAACGGATGAGACGAAGCAGCGCCGCGTCGTCGCCGCCGTGCCAAGCTACGGCATCTTCGACGAAGGAACGGCGTTGCGCGAGCACGCCGAAGACTTACAGGTCCCACCAGGCGACCCTGCAGCCAACGTATAACCGCCCTCCGATGCGGCGGATCATCATCGGAATTAGCGGAGCCAGCGGCAGCCTCTACGGTTACATGGTGCTGCAAGCCCTGCGCGCGATCGGCGGGGTCGAGACGCACCTCGTGCTGACCTCGGCCGCGCGCCGCACGATCGAGCTCGAAACCGAGATGACCGCCGACGACTTTGAAGCGCTCGCCGACGTCCTGCACCGGGACGACGATCTCGCGGCCGCGATCTCGAGCGGATCGTTCCTCACCGACGGCATGCTCGTGATTCCGTGTTCGATGAAGAGCGCGAGCGGAATCGCCTATTCGATGAACTCGAACCTGCTCGTACGCGCTGCCGACGTCTGCTTAAAGGAGAAGCGGAAGCTCGTGCTCGTCGTTCGCGAGACTCCGCTCCACCTCGGCCACCTTCGAACGCTCGCGCAGCTCGCCGAGATCGGAGCCGTGATTCTCCCGCCGATTCCCGCGATGTACGCCAATCCGCAGAGCGTGGACGATATCATCGCCCACACCGTCGGCAAGGCGCTCGATCAGTTCGGGATCGCAAACGAGCTCTTCAAACGCTGGCGCACCCCCTAATCCACCCACCGCGTGTCACCCTGAGCGTAGTCGAAGGGC
>DATKMJ010000032.1 GCA_035541935.1 Candidatus Binatia bacterium
GCTTCGGCTTTGGGATCGGGCTCGACAGAGGTGAAGAGGGCGCGCGTGTTGTTGTCGGCATCGAAGACCGAAACGGCGAAGCTTTCGTCTAGTGCGTCCTTCAGTCCTGCAGCGACGCCCAGATCGACGAGTGCACGCGCCGCCTGCCGCGCGCGCTCGATGCGCTTCGGCCCGACGATGCTCACCGCCGCGGCCATCACGCTGTTGGGCGCATTGCCGGCTTCACGCGCGGCCTGCGCGGCGCAAAGCGTTATATCGCCATGCAGGTTCACGGCCGCGCCGACCGCCGTATTCACGAGCTTTGCGTCGTTTTCACCGCCCGTTTCGTGCACGAGCGCGAGGCACAGATTCGCCTCCATCGAATGCTGCGATGCCTGGAGCACGCTTACGCCGTGGAGGCTCGCGACCTGGGTTTGCGGATCCATCTGCGATGCGCCTGACGCGTCCTTCATGTTCTCGCGCGGCAGCACGATACCGACTTGCTTATCGAGGGCCGCGATCTGCTGGCCGTATGGCGGCAGTGCGGTGACAGTCGGCAGATCGAGCTCGGCCGGCATTGCGAGTCCGCGCGAGGAGCGGAACCACGGCTTCAGCGCAAGGCTGCCTTCCGGCTCAAAGTCGGGACGTACGCCGTTCAGGCGCATCACGGCGGTGAGCGCGGCGGGTATGTAGGCGATGTTGGTGACGAGAGCGCCCTTTGCGCTGCAAACAGGTTCATCCGGTGAAAACGCCCGATCGACGCCGAACTTCTCCATGAACCAGCGCTCCTTGGCGGCAGCATCGTCGTCGCCGCCCGCGAGCGCGCCAGCGTGGCCGACTGCGCGCGTGAGCTTGCCCTTCCAGCGTCCCACGACGCACGCCACGACCGGCTTCGTAAACTCGGCGTCAAGCTCATAGTAGCCGCCCGGCTCCGAGTACAGAACGGCTGCTTTGCTGCGAGCGTCGTTGGCGAGCGCAAACGCGAATTCGGGTGCGGCGAAGTGGATATACACGTCCTTGCCACTCGACATCAGCGTCGTTGTGCCCCACCCAGCCATGCGCAGGTATGTCGCGATGGTTGTCGTGAAGTTGCCCGAGTTCGAGAAGATGGCGATCGAGCCTTGGCGCAATGCCTCGTCGGGATTGTCGCCGCCGAGCGCGCCGCCGATGCGCACGCGGTTCCACGCGTCGGCCACGCCCAGCGAGTTGCCGCCGAAAATGTCGATGCCGTTCTGCTGGCCCATCGCGCGAATTTCGCGGGAATCGTGCACGGAGAGCTTTTCCGTTACGATGAAGATCTTCTTGAGCTCCGGATTGACGCGAATCAGTTCGGCTACGCCGTCTCGTGCGGCCGAGGGCGGCAGATACACGACGCCGCAGTTGAAGCGGTGCCCGTCCTGCAAGCCTTCGAGCACGTTGTTATAGACGGGAATGTCGCCGAGCGGCGTCTCGAGTGCCTGCCCGCGACGCCCCGGCGAGGTGCCGAATACCACATTGCCGCCCGAATACGCGTGTCCGACTGGTGTGACCTGGCGCGATTCGCCGCCGAGTATGTTGAGCACGCAGACACGGTCCTCGCGGCTCGCCGCCTGCGCGAGCGAGCCGATGCCGACGTAGTACTTGAATTCCCCTACACCCTTCTGAAACATGGTCTTCCTCCAGATTTATCGATGCGGTTGGGGCGGTCTGTTCAGGCGTGGGCCGAGGTGGATCCCATGCCGCTGAGTCTCGCCGCGATCTGTGCGCGTCCGCCGGCTTTCATCCACGCGTCGGTG
This sequence comes from Candidatus Binatia bacterium, assembly GCA_035541935.1. Classification (GTDB taxonomy): domain Bacteria; phylum Vulcanimicrobiota; class Vulcanimicrobiia; order Vulcanimicrobiales; family Vulcanimicrobiaceae; genus Cybelea. The sequence goes on from DATKMJ010000032.1 coordinate 1,755, forward strand.
GCCTGCGCATAGCGGATCACTTCGCTAATGTCCGAATCGAAGCCGAAGATGCTGTAGGGTAGACCTAGTGCGTCGCAGGTGTCGCGCATCGCGCCGAAGCCACGCACGAGATTCGGGCCGCCGCGCCCGATCACGACATAGAGCGGCGTCGGGCCGTGCTGGCTGAAGTGCTCGCGCAGTGCGTCCGCCATTGCCCGCAGCGTCTCGAAGATGTCGGTATTGTTCGACTTGCCGCCGATGATGAACAGCACGTTCGTCTGCTTCAGCCAATGCTTGAAGCAGATGCGCGCGACCTCCTTCATCTTTTCGTAGGGCGGGTTGCCGCCAAAGTCCGAAGAGATGATCGCGTCGTCGCCGAGCAGTTCGGAGACGAGCGAGTTCGCGCCGCCGCCGAAGGTCGGGGCGAGGATCGTGCCGCGCTCGTTGATCACGTAGACGTCGCTCTGGCCTTGGTAAGTTCTAAGCCGATTGATTTCCGATTCGAAGTTGGAATAGTCAACTGAGAACAGATGCGCCGGCAGGTTCAGGCGCTGCCAGCGAGTGTCGTCGCGATCGAAGCCGCACTTGAAGTCGCATGCGACCGGTGTCAGGCGGCCATCGCCGCCCGGCTGCATGCGGATCGGGTTGAGTTCCAGCGTCGTCATGCCGAAGTTGTGATACAGCTCCCAAAGCTTTGGCAGATGCTGCACGAGCGGGGAGATGATCTCCTTCGGTGCATTCAGGCGGGAGAGCGCGTTGGCCACGACGAACGCTTTCAATCCCGTGAGCGGATCGAACGGAACCTGCGCGATCAAGCTCGGATCCAGTTCTTCGATATCCATGCCGCCATGGTGGGTGAGTGTCATCGTCGGGGCGCGAAAGTGTGTGGAATCGGTGATGGAGAAATACACTTCGTGCTCGGCGGGCACGGCGCCTTCGAACGTCACGCCGTTCGCTTTCGCGCACTGGTTGCCGTGACGATGCTCAGCGAAATAGAGGCGCTCCTTTTCGTTTAGCGCCGTGCGCAAATCGCTGGCGCGACCTACAAGCCCGGCCTTGCCTTTCTTGCCAACGCCGCCCTTGAAAACCGGCTTGACGAAAACGGCGCCGTGGCGGTCGATCAGTGCCTTGATCTCTTCCTCGCTGGCGTCGGGCCCAAGAATTTCGGCGCTCGGAAAGCCGCCGAAGCGCAGCAGTTTCGAGCCGTACAACATTCCGGTTACTTGCATCTCGTCTCCATGATGTGATTGCTTGGTCAAAGGGCTGCGGTTGCGCGTCACCGCACGAACCCGAAACTCGCGCTTACGACAGGCGTGCATGTCCCAATGCCGCTTAAAGCGGCGATTCGAGACGCGATACGAAAAGGAAGAGGCGCTAGCCTGCCATT